>VXPO01000006.1 GCA_009839505.1 Gammaproteobacteria bacterium | reverse complement strand
AGCGCGTTGTCGCGGATGGCGCTGTAGATGCCGTCGAGGTCGTCGGAGACCGTGGTCAGGAAGCAGGACGACAGCTGCGAACGCATCGTGCCGGCGTTGAACAGCGTCGGCGTCGAGCTCATGTAGTCGAAGGACGACAGCAGGTCGTAGAACTCGGTGGCGCGCGCTTCCGGATCGTCCTCCTGGATGGCGAGTCCCATGGCAACGCGCATGAAGAACACCTGGGGCAGCTCGAAGCGGGTGTCGTTGCTGTGGATGAAGTAGCGGTCGTAGAGCGTCTGCAGGCCGAGGTAGGTGAACTGCAGGTCGCGCTCCGGCTTGAGGGCCTGCCCCAGGCGCTTGACGTCAAACCGCTTGAGTTCCGGTGCCAGCAGTTCCAGTTCGACGCCGCGGTCGATGAATGCCGCCAGCGCCTGGCCGTAGATCTCGGTCATCTCGGTCTGCGTGGCCAGGGCGACCCCGCCCCGCGTGGCGACGTCGACGCCGAGAAACGTCAGCGCCTCGGTACGGAGCTGGTCGAGCAGCAACCGTGCCGTCACGTAGGTGTAGTTCGGCTCCTCCTCCACCAGGGTACGGGCCGTGATAAGCAGGCTCGTGGCGACATCCTCGGCGGCGATGCCGTCGTACATGTTGGCGAGCGCTTCGTCGATGATGCGCTCCGGGTCGACATCCGTGAGCCCTTCGCACGCCTCCATGACCAACGTGCGAATGCGTGCGACGTCCAAGGGCAAGCGGCTGCCGTCGGGCGCGACGACGTGGAAGCCCGCATCGACAGCAGCTTCCGTCGTGTCTTCAGCCGCGTTGGCCGCGCGGATGCGCGCCCGTTCCTCGCGGTAGAGCACGTAGTCCCGCGCCACCTTGTGCTCGCCGGAGCGCATGAGCGCGAGTTCCACCTGGTCCTGGATCTCCTCGATGTGGATCGTGCCGCCCGAAGGCAGGCGTCGTCTGAAGGTGCCGCTGACCTGCTCGGTCAGCATCGCGACGAGTTCCCGGATGCGCGACGAAGCCGCCGCGGTGCCGCCCTCCACGGCAAGGAACGCCTTGGTCAACGCCACTTGGATCTTGTCGTCGTCGTAGGTCACCACGGTGCCGTTGCGCTTGATGACCCGGAGTTGCCCGGGGGCGGTGGCGACGATGGAAGGCGATGGCGGCGCCGGGATTGGATCCGCTCCGTTGGCGGTGGACGTGGAGGTCGGTGGCGCGTCGGGTTGCATGACTCTTGGTTTTCTCCCTGGCTACAAGCGACAAATACCTGGGTATCCATCCAGGACTATAGCACTGTGTCCCGGTGGCGAGGAACTGACGCGGGTTCACCGGCCCAAGATGTCGAGAGGTCTATTTATGGACGTGATCTAAGAATGTCGCAGCCTCTTTGCCGATCCCTTGTTCCGCCGATCCCTGGCTGGCTCCCAACCCCAATATATAGGTCTACGGCTGTTACGAAGCCCCAACATACGGAGGTTCAAGTCCCATTGCAACATCTTTTGCATGTGGAAATCCGGGGCGAAATCTTGGGTATTTCCCTGTATGCGTTGTGCGTGCAACGGACCAAACGACCACACGCTTTGAACAGGATCTTCCACAGGTTCGGCCCGCGCGAATGAAGCCGGTGACAAGCTGTTGGCAACCAGTGCGCTGACGGCGGTGATCGGTTGATAACCCTGTTGATAAGCCGCTAATGTCCGGCGCGGGGCGCGGTATTGGCGGAGACAAATCGTGGCGTACGTACTCGCCATTGATCAGGGCACATCGAGCTCTCGCGCAATCGTGTTCGACGAGCGGGGCCGCGAGGTCGGTGCTGCGCAGCGCACCTTCGAGGGGCTGTATCCCCAGGACGGCTGGGTGGAGCAGGATCCGGAAGCGCTGTGGGCGGCGACCTTGACGGCCGGGCGAGAGGCCATCGCGACTAGCGGAGTCGAACCGGCGTCGATCGCCGCCATCGGCATCGCCAACCAGCGGGAAACCACCCTCCTTTGGGACGCGGGCACCGGCGCGAGTCTTGGCAACGCCATCGTCTGGCAGGACCGCCGAACCGCCGCACGCTGCGAGGAGGTGCGCAGCGATGGCCTGGAGTCGGACCTCGTCGACATCACCGGCCTGTTGATCGATCCCTATTTCTCCAGCACCAAGCTCGAATGGCTGCTCGCGCGCGACGGTGTTGCGCGCCGGGCCGCGGCGGGTGAGTTGCGCTTCGGCACGGTTGACAGCTTTCTCGTCTGGCGGCTCACCAAAGGCGGATCCCACGTCACCGACGCGACAAATGCCTCGCGGACCCAACTCTTCGACATCCGGGCCCAGGTATGGAGCGAGCGCCTTCTCGAGTACTTCGGCATACCGCCCGCGGTGCTGCCGTCCGTGCGCGACTGCGTCGACGACTTCGGGGTTGCCGACGCCGAGTGGTTCGGCGCGGAGATCCCAATTCGCGGCGTGGCCGGCGACCAGCAGGCGGCGCTGGTCGGTCAGGGTTGCTTCACGCCGGGCATGACCAAGAGCACGTACGGCACCGGCTGCTTCCTGATCGCCAATACGGGTGCGGAGCGCGTACGTTCCGAGGCCCGGCTGCTGACGACCGTCGGCTACCGTGTGGACGGCGTGCCCACCTACGCCATCGAAGGCAGCATCTTCAACGCCGGCGTGGCCATCAAGTGGTTGCGCGACCAGGTTGGATTGATCGACACCGCTGCCGATACCGAAGCCGCCGCGCGCCGCACCGGCGGCGACACCGGTGGCGTCTTCGTGGTTCCCGCGTTCACGGGTCTGGGGGCGCCGCATTGGCGACCGGACGCACGCGGACTGGTGACGGGGCTGACACTCGACGCGGGTGCCGACGAGATTGTCACCGCGACGTTGCAAAGCGTCGCGTTCCAAACGGTGGACCTGCTTGCCGCGGCACAAACCGACGGCGTTGCCGTGACCGACTTGCGTGTCGACGGTGGCATGGCGGTCAACGACTGGTTCTGCCAGTTCCTGGCCGACGTCGCCGACGTTGCGGTGGCCCGCCCTGCGAACACCGAGACCACGGCGGTCGGCGCCGGGCTCCTGGCGGTCGTCGGCGCGGGTCTGCACACCGATCTGGCCGCGGCCGGGCAGGCCTGGCGACTCGACGCACCGGCACGCCGTTTCCATCCGCAGGCTACCGCGGCGACACGATCGGGCTGGCTCGCGGGCTGGCATGCCGCCGTGGAGCGGACGTTGAACGTCCCCACCCGGGATGCCTTGACGGGGCTCCTCGACCGGCGCGCATTCATCGCCGAGGCAGACCGTCACCTGCGCCTCGCCGAACGACGGGACTCGTCGTTGGCGCTGATGTACGTGGATCTCGACCGCTTCAAGCAGATCAACGACCGCTTCGGCCACGCCGTGGGCGACGCGACGCTGAAGGCCTTCGCGCACATCGTGCTGACGAACGTCAGGGAGGTCGATGTGGTGGCACGCATCGGTGGAGAGGAATTCGTCATCCTGCTGGTTGACACCACCTTGGACGGAGCCAGGCTCGTTGCCGAACGTATTCGGACCCGGACCCGCGGGATCGCCGTGGACGGCTTGCCAGCCAATCACCAGGTTACGGTCTCTGCGGGTGTCGCCGCGAGCAGCACGGACGAGAACTTGGACGCGTTCATGGCGCGGGCGGATGCCGCGCTCTACGAAGCCAAGGCCGCCGGCCGAGACTGCATAAGAGAAGCCCCGTAGCGGCGGCGCCAAGGGGGCAACCGCCACGCATCCGAAGGGCGCGGGTCGGACCTACGCCAGTAGAAACTCCAGCAGCGCTTTCTGGGAGTGCAGCCGGTTGCCGGCCTCCGCCCACGCTACAGAGCGGGGATCGTCGAGCATGTCGGCGCTGATCTCCTCGCCCCGGTGGGCCGGCAGGCAATGCATGAACAGCGCGTCGGGCCCCGCCTGGTCCATCAGGGAAGGGGAGACCTGGTAGCCGTCGAAGGACGCTTGGCGGTCCGCCTCCTCGCCTTCGTGACCCATGGACGACCACACGTCGGTGACCACCAGGTCGGCATCGCGGACCGCCTCGGCGGGCGAGCCCACCACTTCGACGTTGGGTGCCGGCAGCATCCGCGGGTCCGGGGCGTGGTCGACGGGCGTGGCGATGCGCAACCTGAAATCGAACAGGCCGGCAGCTTCGATGAAGGAATTGCACATGTTGTAGCCGTCACCGATGAACGCCACCGTCGCCCCCGCGATGTCGCCGCGATACTCGTTGAAGGTCTGCACATCGGCCAGCAGTTGGCAGGGGTGGAAACGGCTGGTCATGCCGTTGATCACGGGTACCGTGGCGGCGTCGGCGAAGCGTTCGACGGTGTCGTGTTCGAAAGTGCGAATCATCACCGCGTCCACCATTTCGGACAGCACCTTCGCGGTGTCCTCCACCGGCTCGCCGCGGCCCAAATGCGTGTCGTTCGGGCTGAGTGACAGGGCGTGGCCACCGAGCTGGTGCATGCCCACCTGGAACGACACGCGCGTACGGGTGGAACTCAGCTCGAAGACCATGGCGAGGGTGCGACCGACAAGCGGCTGGTGGCGCTCTCCGCGCCGGCATTGTTCCTTGAGGGCGGTGGCTCGGGCGACGACGGTGTTCAGTTCCTCCGGCGTGAAATCGGAGAGCGTAAGAAAGTGCCGGAGCGGCGCTTGGCGCCGCGTGCGCGAACTCGGGGTATCTGCCTGAGCCACGGACTCTCTGACCCTCTCGATTCCGCGGTAACGACGGCTAAGCGGGGAGGTCGTCGATGAGGCCGACGACCTTGTCCACCACCGTGTCCGCTTCGGCGTCGCTCATGGTGAGCGGCGGCAGCATCCGCACCACCGTGTCGGTGGTGACGTTGATCAGCAGTCCCGCGTCGACGGCGGCGCCGATCAACTCCGTGCAGGGCTTGTGCAGTTCGACGGCGACCATCAGGCCCAGCCCGCGGATCTCCTTGACGACGTTATTGCCGCGCAGTCGGTCTCGGAACCTCGCCAGCATGCGCTCGCCGAGCTCGGCGGCACGTTCGGTCAGGCCGCCATCGGTGAGTTCGTCGACCACGGCGTTGGCGGCTGCACAGGCAAGGAAGTTGCCGCCGAAAGTGGAACCGTGGGTGCCGGCGACGAGCATCTTCGCGGCTTCGCCGCGAGCCAGGCAGACACCGATGGGCATGCCGTTGCCAAGCCCCTTCGCGGTGGTGACCACATCGGGGACGGCCGACGTGTGCTGGAACGCGAAGTAGCGCCCGGTGCGGCCGTTGCCGGTCTGCACCTCGTCCGCCATCAACAGCCAACCGTGTCGGTCGCAGATACCGCGCAGCGCGTCGAGGTAGCCGGGATCCGGAATGACGATGCCGCCCTCGCCGAGGACGGGTTCGACCATCACCGCGACGACGTTCTTGTTGTTGGCGGCGATCTTCTCGATGGACTCCACGTCGTCGTAGGGTGCACGCACGAACCCGGAGAGAAGCGGTTCGAAGCCCGCATGCACCTTGCGGTTGCCGGTGGCGGTCAGGGTGGCCATGGTACGGCCGTGAAAACTGCCGTCCATGACGACGGTCTGCGGGGCGTCGATACTTCGGGCATGGCCGTAGAGCCGAGCGATCTTGATGGCGGCCTCGTTGGCTTCCGCACCCGAATTGCAGAAAAAGACGTTGTCCATCCCGGCGAGTTCGGTCAGCCGCGTCGCCAGGCGTTCCTGCCCGGGAATCCGGTACAGGTTCGAGGTGTGCATCAGCGTCGACGCCTGCTCGGCGATGGCGGCGGCCACCTTGGGATGCGCATGGCCGAGGCCGCACACCGCAAGGCCGGTCAGGGCGTCCAGGTAGGCCTTGCCCGTGTGGTCGTACAGGTAGCTTCCGTCGCCGCGGACGAACGCGACCGGAATGCGGTTGTAGGTAGGCATCACTGCCTGCGGGATTTCGTCCGAGACTTCCGCCATCGCTGTCTCCTAAACGACTCCGGGCAGCGTCAGTGCTGCCCGGGAAACGCGCGATAGTAGCGAAGGGTTAGGGCGAGTTCAAACGCGGTTTGGAGGCGTAGGGGCGACCCTTGTGCCCGTCCGCGCCGGCGAACGTGAACCCCTCGTTGGCTCGACGGCTTGGCTGGGCCGGAGGCGAACCCCGGCGCACAGCGAAGCGAAGCGCCGGGGACGGCTTTGGGGCGCTACGGGGATCCATCCAGCTTGTGCACTGCATGGACCAGGCGGTCGATGGCGGCGTTCAACATGGAGCGTGCGCAGCCGAAGTTGAAGCGCAGGAATCCGGGTCCGCCGAACTCCTCGCCGGCGTGCAGGCCGAGGCCGTACCGCTCGAAGGCCGTGGCCGGGTCGTCGAGACCGAGCGCCGAGACGTCGAGCCAGGCTAGGTAGGTGCCCTCGACGTGGGTCGTGTGGACGCCTTCTAGACCGGCAACCGCCTGTTCGAGTAGGGCCGCGTTGCCCGCCAGGTACCGGTTCTGTTCGGCGAGCCACGAAGAACGGTCCTCGAAGGCGGCCGTGACAGCGGCGAAGGCCAGCGGTGAATAGCTGGGCATCAGGCCGGCGCCCGCGTCCTCGAAGCGCTCGCGGGTCTCGGCATCCGGGATGACAGCCACGGCGGTACTCAATCCCGGGAAGTTGTAGGCCTTGGTGGGTGCGAACAGGGAAATCGAACGCGATTCGATGGCGGGGCCGAGACCGCCAATGGCCACGTGGCGCTTTTCCGGATCGAGGATGATCGGGCAGTGGATCTCGTCGCTGATGACCGCGGCGTCAGCGTCGACTACCAGCTCGGCGAGAGCTTCGAGTTCGGCGCGGTCGTAGACCCGGCCGGTCGGATTCTGCGGGTTGCAGAACAACACCGCTGCGGTGGCACTGCCGATCTTGGCGCCCAGATCGTCGAAGTCCATCTCCCAACGCCCATCGTTCCTCACGAGCGGTGAGATCACGCCGTCGAGCCCGGTCTGCGCGGGCACGTCCAGGATCGGTCCGTAGACGGGTGCCGGAATAACCAGCTCGCGACCCGCCGACACGTAGGCCCGCGCCGCCAGGTTGAAGCCGGGCACGACTCCGGGAAGCCACACCAGCCACTCCTCGTCGACCTGCCAGCGGTAGTTGTGCTCGAGCCAGCCGATGAACGCCGCACCGAGCTCTCGGGGAACTTCCGTGTAGCCCAGGATGGGATGCCCGAGGCGTTCGCGCACCGCGTCGACGACGAACGGTGCGGTGGGCAGGTCCATGTCCGCCACCCACAGTGGTAGAACGTCGCGCCCAGCGTACTTCTCCCACTTCATACTGGAAGTGCCGCGCCGGTCGATGGGCGGTTCATGGGCGATCATGGTTCGGTCCTTGGACGCTCCGGGTCAGCGTATCGCAGGCCATCTCCCGTGTTCCATTGGCGGCGCGCCCCGCGGCTTCGGGGTAAACTAGCCGTTTGGCAAGTCGACCGAGGTACGCCATGAGCGACGTCCTGTCCACGATCCGGGAGCAGATCTCCTCGCACCCGATCCTCCTCTACATGAAGGGCTCGCCCCAGGCACCGCAGTGCGGGTTCTCTGCCCAGACGGTGCAATGCCTGATGGCTTGCGGCGAGCGTTTCGCCTATGTCGACGTGCTCTCCAATCCGGAGATCCGGGCGACCCTGCCACAGGTGGCGAACTGGCCGACCTTCCCCCAGCTCTACGTCGATGGCGAGCTTGTCGGCGGCTGCGACATCATCACCGAGATGCACGAGGCAGGCGAGCTGGAGTCGCTCGTCAAGGATGCCGCGGAGAAATCCCGCAGCGACGACTGACCCCGCCGGGGAGGCTCTGAAGCCGTAGGGGCGACCGCGCGCCCTTGCGGGCGCGTTGTGGTCGCCCGTGTTGGCCACCCGCCACCGTGCCGCGACGGGCACCCGCAAGAGTCAGAGTGCAACGTCGTCCGGAGTTCCGCAAAGTGCAACTTCCACGCGCCTGCCGGGGCGCCGTCATCCGGAGTTCCGCGCAGCGAAAGTCCCGACGCGCCTGTCAGGGCCGCGCATTGACAACGGCGCAGAACAACTCCGCCGTGATTTGCGCGTCGTAGGCGGCGGAGTGGGCGCGCTCCGCATCGAAGGCAATGCCCGCCCGCCCGCAGGCTTCGGATAGCACCGTGTGGCCGTAGTGAACGGCCGCGAGCGCCACCGTGTCGATCACCGAAAACGGATGGAAGGGACTGCGCTTGACGCCGCTGCGCTTCGCTGCGGCATGAATGAAGCCGTGATCGAAGTGGGCGTTGTGGGCGGTCACGATGGCGCGCTGACAGCCGTGCCGCTTGATCTCGCCGCGCACCATCCGGAACAGGCCTCGCAGGGCGTCCAGTTCCGTAACCGCTTCCCTCGCCGGATCGTCGATGTCGATGCCGGTTACCTTGAGCGAGGCTTCCTCGACCGCGGTGTCGGGATGGGGGATCACCGCCCAGCGATGTTGACGATGGGCCACGAGCCGCTGATCGTCGAAGTCCAGGGTCACCGCGGCGATCTCGAGCAGCGCGTGGATGTCGCTGTCGAAACCTCCTGTCTCCAGGTCGACCACCACCGGCAGGTAGCCGCGGAACCGTGTTTTCATTGTCATTGTCGTGGCGCCGGAACGGGTTGCCGAATTATCGCCTGTAGGAACCCGAAGCGGGGACCAGTCAGAGCGGACTGACGCGCGTTCCGCGATTCGACTACACTCGCCGCCCGTTTCGATGGCCACACCCAGGGAGAGCCCGCGCATGGCCAAGAAGATCGTCCTCGCCTATTCGGGGGGTCTCGACACATCGGTCATGTGCCGCTGGTTGCAGGAGACCCTGGACGCCGAGGTCGTGACGTTCACCGCGGACATCGGCCAAGGCAAGGAAGTCGAGCAGGCGCGCGCCAAGGCGGAGGCGATGGGCGTCAACGAGATCTTCATCGAGGATCTCACCGAGGAGTTCGTCCGCGACTACGTGTTCCCCATGTTCCACGCCAACGCCATCTACGAAGGGGAGTACCTGCTCGGCACGAGCATCGCCCGGCCCCTGATCGCCAAGCGCCTGGTGGAGGTCGCCGCGGAAACCGGCGCGGGCGCCATCGCCCACGGTGCCACCGGCAAAGGCAACGACCAGGTGCGTTTCGAGCTCTCAGCCTACGCGTTGAATCCGGACATCGAAGTCATCTCGCCCTGGCGCGACCCCTCTTGGAACCTGCGTTCACGGGAAGCCTGCATGGACTACGCGGAGCAGCACCAGATCCCCGTGGAGTACAAGCGCGGCTTCGGGTCACCGTACTCGATGGATGCGAACCTGCTGCACATCTCCTACGAGGGCGGTGGCCTCGAGGATCCGGGCAAGCCCGCCGACAGCGCGATGTGGCGCTGGACGGTGGCGCCGGAAGAGGCGCCGGACGAAGCCCAAGAGCTTGACCTCGACTACGAGGCGGGCAACGTCGTGGCGGTGGACGGCACGCCGATGTCGCCTGCCTCCGTGCTACGTCACTTGAACGAGGTCGGCGGCCGCCACGGCATCGGTCGCAGCGACATCGTCGAGAACCGTTACGTCGGCATGAAGTCCCGAGGCTGCTACGAGACCCCGGGCGGCACCATCCTGCTGAAGGGCCACCGCGCCATGGAGTCGATCACCCTCGACCGGGAGGTGGCGCACTTGAAGGACGAACTGATGCCGCGCTACGCCTCGCTGATCTACAACGGCTACTGGTTCGCCCCGGAACGCCGTGCCATCCAGGCGCTCTTGACCGAGACGCAAAAGCCGGTGAACGGCCGGGTGCGTCTAAAGCTCTACAAGGGCGGCGTGTCGGTCGTCGCGCGCGAGTCCGAAACCGACAGTCTCTACGATGAGGGCGTCGTCACGTTCGAGGACGACCAGGGCGCCTACGACCAGGCGGACGCGACAGGATTCATCCGCTTGAACGCGCTGCGGTTGCGCTTGGGAGCCCGCCGAAAATCGTAGAACGAGGCTTTTCGCCGCTGTGTTCACCGGATCGGGTTCACTCGACATCTCACCCTAGGAAATCGGCCACGGTCTGAATGACGATCCCGAAGGTGTTCTCCGCTTGGTTCATGATCGGCCCGAAGTGACGGACGTCGCCTGTCAGCACGTTGGCGTCTAGGAAGAGCTTCACGTGCCGCCAAAGGCATCGACAATGCGCTTGCGCTCACCATCGTCCAATTTGTCGTCGTCGTCCCATTGCGCGATCTGCGCGTCGGTGTAGAGCTCTAGTTCGAGCACCACACCCGGTTTGAGGACGATCTCGTTACCGCGATCCTCTACGATGACAACATCTCCACCCTTGATCCCAAGTCGCTTACGCATCGCGGCCGGCAAGGTTACTTGGCCTCGGTTGGATACGACTAGCGTTTTCATCGTGTGATTTCCCATCGACCGTTGAGACACCGGGAACCTTGGCAGAATTTCGAATGGCAGAAATACGGTAGAGCGGCCGCGTCGCCGTTTTGGCCGGTCGGAACTCCCCGGCTATTCGTATTCGGTCTTCCCCCGGTACTCGCAGAGATCCTCGATCACGCAGGCACCGCAGCGCGGGCGCCGGGCGGTGCAGACGTAGCGGCCGTGCAAGATGAGCCAGTGGTGGGCGCCGCGCTTGAAATCGTCGGGCACCCAGCGCAGCAGCTTGTCCTCCACTTGCCGGGGCGTCTTGCCGGGCGCGATCTTGGTGCGATTGGAGACCCGAAAGATGTGCGTGTCGACGGCGATGGTGGGTTCGCCGAAGGCGGTGTTGAGCACCACATTGGCGGTCTTGCGGCCGACGCCCGGCAACGCCTGCAGCGCCTCCCGGTCGCGTGGCACCTCGCCGCCGTGCTCGTCGATGAGGATGCGACAGGTCTTCAGGATGTTGGCCGCCTTGGTGTTGAACAGCCCAATGGACTTGATGAACCCCTTCAGGCCGTCGAGCCCTAAATCGAGCATCGCGTCGGGCGTGTTCGCAACGGGATAGAGCTTTTCGGTCGCGAGGTTGACGCTCACGTCCGTGGCCTGGGCGGATAGGATGACGGCGACGAGGAGCTCGAACGGCGTCCCGAAGTCCAGTTCGGTGGTCGGTTCCGGATTCTCGGCACGCAGCCGGGTGAAGATCTCGGCGCGCTTGTCCTTGTTCACCTTGGGATCGACCTGCAGCCCTGGCTTGTTCGATTATAGGGGTGATGACTGCGCTACACCGTGAGTCCCGAGCAAGGACCGTGAAGCAATGGAGCGTTCCGTACGGTGTCCTTGCCGTGGCGCTCGTCCTCTTGGCCGCCTGCACCGGCGTGCCGCTCGAGCCGGTCAAGAGTCCCAACGACTGGAACGACTACCGCTACGTCGTGCTGCCGAACGGCCTTCGCACACTCCTGATCCACGTTCCCGACAGCGCTACGGCCGCTGCGGCGGTGAGCGTTGCGCGGGGCAGCGACCACGACCCCGACGACCATCCGGGACTGGCGCACTTCGTCGAACACCTGCTGTTCATCGCCACGGACAAGTACCCCGAGGTGGACGGATTCGGCGAGTTCGTATCCCGGCATGGGGGGCACACCAATGCCTACACCGCCAATGATCGGACGACCTACTACTTCGACATAGACAGCGGGCAGCTTCCCGAGGCCCTCGACCGCTTCGCCCAGTTCTTCATCTCGCCGCGCTTCGATCCCGACTACGTCGAGCGGGAGAAGCATGCGGTGCAGGGCGAGTACCAGATGCAAAGCAAGGTCGACTATTGGCGGGGTCTCGCCGTTCACAAGCGGCTCATCAATCCCGAGCATCCCGGTGCGCGTTTCGACTGGGGCAGCCTGGAGTCGCTGCGGGACGTGGCTGTGGCCGAAGCTCGGGCGTTCTTCGAGGCCAGCTACTCGGCGGACACGATGACCCTGGCGGTGCTGGGATACGAGGATCTCGACACGCTCCGGGCACTGGTCCAGCGGCGGTTCGGCGGGGTCGTAAACCGTACCTTGGGACCAGCCCCCGTCAATCCACCGCTGTACGCGGGCGTCGCGCTGCCGACGAGCTACGCCTGGCAGACGGTCACGCGGACCCGGACCCTCAGCCTCCGGTTTCCCGTCCCGCCGATCAAGCCGAACTATCGTTCCAAGCCCGGGGTGATCCTCATGTCGCTCGTCGGCCACGAAGGTCCGGGCAGTCTGCACCATGTCCTGACCAGCCGGGGCTGGATAGACAGCCTCGTCGCGGACATCTACGACCAGGACGACTGGAACGGCACCTTCGACATCGACATGACGCTCACCGACCAGGGCAGCGCCCATGTCGACGAGATCGTCGACCTCGTCCATGCCTGGATCGGTTTGATCCGCCGCGAAGGCATCGAGGCCTGGCGATACGAGGAGGATGCCCTCCACGCCGAACTTGCCTTCCGATTCCTCGAACCGCCCACGCCTCTGGAAACCGTCGTAGCCGCCGCGGAGGGTCTGCGCGACTACGCGCCGGAGGATGTACTGCGCGCGACCTACATGATGGAGTCGTTCGACGAGGGGCTGGTTCTGAGCTACCTCGATCTGCTCACACCGGAGAACTCGGTTGTCTCCCTGTCCGGCCCGGACATCGAAGGCGACCGGGTCGAGCCTTTCTTCAAGGTGCGGTGGAGAACGGGTCCGATGGCGGTGCCGGGCCAGGTGCCGGAGAAGGTGCCGGAGAAGGTGCCGGAGAAGGTGCCGGAGAAGGTGCCGGAGGAGGTCGAAGCGCCCTTCGCTCTTCCTGAGCCCAATCCCTATCTGCCGGAGGACCTCGAGCTGGCCTTCGAGTCCGCTGCGGCTGAACTACCCGTGGCGGTGGATACCGAAACCGCCGTGGAGACATGGCACGCTCCGGACACGGAGTTCGGCGTCCCGTGGGGCTACGTGGGTCTGGATCTTCGCGCGACGGAGACGTTCGATGCTGACGACGTGGTCCTCTCGACGCTCCATGGGAGGCTTGTCGAAACCACGTTGAACCCGAGGACGTACTTCGCTTGGCTCGCGGGGGCATCGTCCGAGATCGGCGCGACCCCGTCCGGGTTCCGCATCGCCGTTTGGGGGTTCGACGACAAGCTGGCCGTCCTGTTCGACGCGGTGTTGTCCGCCTTCGTCGAAACCCCCATCGACGCACGGCGGTTTGAGGTCGTTCGCGACGAGCTTGCCAAGGAATACGCCAACCTAAGGCTGGCCCGCCCGTACGAGCAGGTGGAGGACAGCTTATTGCGTTTGATCGATCCTCAGTCCCTGCCGGTGGACTCTCTGCTGGACGCCGCTGCCCGCGCGACCCCGGCGACGTTGGCGGCCTGGCGCGGGGACCGTCTCAAAGACATGGCAGCGACTCTGTTCGTCCATGGCAACCTGCGCCTCGACGAGACCCGGGCTCTCGCGGCGCTGGTGCAGGACAGGCTCGATGTCGTCGAACGGCCGCACGAGCTGCCCAAGGCCCGACCCGTGACCGATGCCCTGCGCTTTGAGCACCCTGTCGAGCACGACGATGCCACCTACCTGCTCTATGTCCAGGGCAGGAACGACTCGGTGGAAGAACGAGCCCGTTTGGCACTGATCGGCCGCATGGTCTCTGCCCGCTATTTCACGGCTTTGCGAACGGAACGCCAACTCGGCTACATCGTCGACGCCTCCGACCAGCTCATCGCCCGCCATCCCGGCATCGTCTTCGTGGTGCAGGCGTCAAGGGCGGGCGTGGACGAGATCGAGGCGCTTACCCAGGAGTTTCTCGACGACCAGCGACGCTGGTTTCGAGAACTCCCCACCGATGAGTTCGAGGAGTACAAGAGCGGCTACCAGAGCACGCTGGACATGGTCGACGTTAGCAACGACGCCCGGGTGTCTCGCCTTCTCGCCGACCTCACCGGCCGAGTCTTGACGTTCGACTCCGAAAGGCGGCTGAAGGATGCGGTGGCCGACCTCGAAGTCGCAGATCTCGCCGCCGCCTACGAGGCGCTGATCGACCCTGCCCGCGGCAACCGCCTGACGGTATTCAGTCGCGGCAAGCCTGGTACCGCACCGACGGACGGTGAACGGATCGCCTCGATCATGGCGTTCAAGCGGGGGGAAGACGCACCCTAGCGCGCTCCCGCGCCCGTCGCGCCCGTGCAGCAGCGACATTGACGCCAGCCAGCAATAGCCCCGCGACCAGGAACGCGCCGGGCGGAAGCGCGGCAAGCGGGAATCCCAAGGTCAGTGCTTCGCGCGCTGCGCCGAGGATCAGGATCGCCGCCGCGAACCCGGCGGAGGTTCCCAGTGCGTCAACAAGCGTCCGACCAAGGCTCTCCTTGGAAGCCACCTGCTCGACGCGCGCCAGGATCATGCAGTTGGTGACGATGATCTGCACGAACAACGCGATGCGCTGGTAGAGGTCGAAGGCATAGGCTTCCATGGCGAGGTTGACGAGGGTCGTGAACGTGGCGATCACCAGCACGAAAGACGGCAGCCGGACATCCTCCGGGATGAGCTTGCGGAAGGCGGAAACCAGCAACGCGGAACCGGTGAGCACCACGGTGCTGGCTACGGCTAGCCCGAGGGCGTTGGCAACGGTGTTGGAGACTGCCAGCAGGGGGCAAAGCCCGAGGAGCTGCACCGCGGCGGGGTTGCGCGCCACAGCGGCTTCGGTGAACCGGTTCACGGGCACCATTCCCCTTGCTGGCCTCCCTGCCGAACGCGCTCCACGGCACGTCCGACGGCTTCCATAACCGCCTTGGAAGTCACCGTCGCGCCGGTGACCGCATGAACGTCGCCCGTCGTGAACGAGTTGAGCCACGGCGCGGTGGCACCGAGAATGTCGCTGAACCCGGGGGTCTCCGCGTGCTCGAGAACGCGTACTCCCGTGACCGAACCATCGAGGTCGAGCGCCACCGCGAGACGGAAATCCCCGCCGTAGCCCTGGCCTTCGACCCGCAGCACGACCAGACCGTGATCGCACAGCACGAGATTGCCGTATCCGACCGCGGCAAGGTCCACGCGCGTGAGTTCCCGGAATACGCGGTTCTCGGCTTCCAAGCGGTTGCGACGCACCTCGTCCTCGGTGAAACCTGCGAACCAGGCAAGCACCGAGCCGGCCAACGCGGTCAGCGCGACCAGGACACCGATGTTGCGCAACGCGGCGATCACCGCGGAGCGTCCGCGCGGCGTTTGAGGAAGTTGGGTGCACGGTCGAGTATCGGCGTCGCGAGGTTGCCGAGGAGTACGGCGAAGGCGACGCCGTCGGGGTAGCTGCCACCGGCGCGGATCGCGAACACCAGCGCGCCGATGCCCAGTCCGAACAGCCACTGGTGTGCTGCGGCCTTGGGTGCGGTGACCGGGTCGGTGGCGATGAAGAACGCCGCCAGCATCGAGGCGCCTGCGAACCAGTGGAACAAGGGTGATCCCAGGCTTGCCGAGCTGCCGCCGTCGTAGCAGGCCATGGCGGGAAGGGCAAGTCCGAGCAGCACCGCCACCGGGATCCGCCAGTGCACCACGCCGATCGCCATCAAGTAGAGGCCGCCGCCGAGCGCGGCGGCGTTGACCCACTCGAAGCCTGCGCCGCCGAGCAGCCCGAACGCGGGATCGCCGGCGAGTTCCTCGACGGTCAGTCCGCCGCGGAACCGGAGGGCGTCCAATGCGGTCGCGCCGCTTGCCGCATCGACGTAGGTCATCGCTTGCGGATAGGCGACCAGGACGGTCGCGTAACCGGCCATCGCCGGATTGAAGACATTGCGGCCGAGTCCGCCGTAGAGTTCCTTGGCCAGCAGGATGGCGACGGCCGTGGCGACGACGGGAATCCACAGGGGCGCTGCCGGCGGAACGCCGATGGCGATCAACAGGCAGGTCACCGGCGTACTGCGGTCGGCGAAAGGCCGCACGGGACGCTCGCGCACGCGCTGGCAAAGCGCTTCAAAAAGAGCCCCGGCGACGAGGGCGACGGCGCAGTGGAGGAGCAGCAGCCAGCCGAACGCCCAGGCCGCGACGCCGATGGCGGGCACGAGGGCGATCAGCACCCGGTCCATGATCTCCGGGGCCGAATCCGGCCTGCCGACGACGGCTATCGCCATGGACGCGCCGTCGCGCCCCAAAGCCGTTGCCTACGACGTACTTCCTGCTCTTCCATGTCCCGCGACAGTCTGGCGTTGCGCGCTTCGGAGTGCAGCCGCGCCGCCTGCGCGCGCTGGGCGGTCTCGCTTAGCCGGTTCGTACGGTCCTTGAGGACACCGAACTCGCCCACGAGGTCGATGCCGCTCGGACATGCCCGGGTGCAGGCGTTGCACTCGACGCAGTCGAACACGGATGCGTCGGCCTGTCCGTCCTCGAAGGCGACGTGCAGGGCTTGGGGATCGAGGTCCACCGGGCAGGCCGGTATGCACCGCCCACATCCAATGCAGGCCAGGGCCGCAACGGGCGCGGCCCGGGACGTCTCCGCGATCGTCGAGGTTCGCCTCACCACCAGCTCGATGCAGTCCACGGGACACGCCGGCAGGCAGAGCTCGCAGCCCGTGCAGCGTTCGTCGATCACTCCGTGCAGGTACTTCGGTGCACCCGCGATGGCATCCACCGGGCACGCATCGATGCACAACGCGCAGCCGATGCAGTCCTTGGCGACGATGCGCGCGACGGCATCCACGGGATCCGCCACGTCGGCGTCGGCTTGGCGTCCGAGCAGCTCCTCGAGCGCCGCCACGACCTGCGAACCCCCGGGCGGGCACAGGTCCAACCGCTCGCCTGCCGCGACGGCTTTTGCGTACGGACGGCATCCGGGGTAGCCGCACTGCGCGCACTGGCTTTGCGGCAGGATGGCGTCGATGGCGACCACCACCGCGTCGGCATTCGAGTCTTGCCGGCTCGCCAAGGCCCGGCGGGCGATGGACAAGAGGATCGCGGCCACCAGGCCAATCCCGCCAAGCACCAGCGCGGCGGTCATCCGCCAAGGCCCTTGAAGCCGTAGAAGGCGAGCGCCATGAAGCCGACGGTCACCAGTGCCAGTGGCGGACCGCGGAAAGGTTCCGGAACCGCGTCGTCGGTGATGCGTTCGCGGAGTGCGGCGAAGGCGACGATGGCGACGCCGAAGCCTAGACCGGCACCCGCGGCGAGAAATAGGGTGTGGGGCAGCGACAGTCCTTCGCTCACCGCGATCAATGTCACGCCGAGCACGGCGCAGTTGGTGGTGATGAGCGGCAGGTAGATGCCTAGCATTTGGTGGAGCACGGGACTCGCGGCGCGCACGAACATCTCGGTGAACTGCACCGTGGCCGCGATGATGACGATGAACGCGATGATGCGCAGGTATTCGAGCCCGAACGCCACGAGCAGGTAGCGGTTCACCAGGTAGGTGCCAACGGCCGCCACGGCCAGCACGAACATCGTCGCCAGCGTCATGGGCACGGCGGTCTCGACGCGCCCGGAACTGCCGACGAACGGACACAGGCCGAGGAACTGTACGAGGACGAAGTTGTTGACCAGCGCCGCAGAGAGAAGGATGAGCAAAAGCTCGGCCATGGCAGTCAGACCGAAGCCAACTCGGCGGCGACCAGGTCTGGCAACCGCTCGACGAGATAAAGCGGCAGTGACAGCAGGCGGTAGCGGACCCGTTGGGTCCTGTCCTTCGACCGGACCTCGGTTTCGACCTCCTGCACGCTGGCCGGCGAGGCGTCGAAACGAACGGCGAGGGGAGCACGTTTCTCGGCCATAAACTGGTGTAGCGACTTGAGCGCGCCGGCGCGTCCTGCCTTGACTTCCAGCGGGATCATCTCGCCCGCGAGTTCGAGAACGTAGTCCACCTCGGCGTTGTTGGCGCGACCCTCGCGCAGCCAGTACGTCAGCTCCCGGTTGGGCCGGTGGGCGACGAGGTATTGCAGGTGCTGGCCGATGAACTGCTCGGCCGTGGTGCCTGCGTTGACCAGTTCCGTGCCGCTCCGCCGTGCCAGGGTCTCCCAGCCCACCCCGCAGATGGCGTTCATCAGCCCGACATCGAGAAAGACCAGTTTGAAGACGTTGTCCTTCAGATCCGCCTGCAAAGGGAGACCGGAACAGGCGCTGTGGGTCACCTTGGCTACGACCCGCGCCATGGCCAGCAGGTCGATGTCGTGGCGAATCGTCGCGCTTTGGTCGTCCGGCGAGACGTTGCTGTACTTGACTTTCCGCCCCGGTTGGCGCGCCGCGAAGTTGAACACGCGCAGCATCCTCGTCATGTCGCGGCGCGGCGCGTACTTCGGAAAGTCGTCGCGATAGGTGTCGATGATGCCCGTGTGTACGTTGTTGACGGCCTGGAGGCTTGCCGAGTCCGCGTAGACGCGCACGGCTTCGGGCATGCCGCCGACGAACTGGTAGACGCGTAGCTGTGCCAACAGTCGTTCGTGGATCGCCGACGGGACCGACACGTCCATCCGCGGCGGCCATTCGAAGGCGTGGATGAAGGCCGCCAGCCCGACGTTGTGCGTGGCTGCTAGGAACTCGGTGAAGGTCATCGGACCCATGTTGAGATATTCGACGCGACCGACGGGGATGGGGTAGGGGCGGTCGGCGAGGGCGAAATCCACCAGCGAGCCGGCGGCGATGACGGGTTGCCCGGGCAGCTCCTCGAAGAAGTAGCGCAGGGCGGCGATGGCGGGCGGCGCGGACTGAATCTCGTCCAGGAACAGGATGCCTCGGTCGGACAACGGCGCCTCGGCGACCGTGTCGATCAAGTTCAATATCGCGGCTGGATCGTTGCTGGCGAACACCTCGGCGAGGTCTCGGTGCCGCTCGAGGTTGACGACGGAGAGATCCCTCTCTTCGGCTTTGGCGAACAATTCCACCAGGGTGGATTTACCGACTTGTCGTGCGCCGCGAATGATCAGCGGCTTGCGCCCTGGGGCATCCAGCCAGTTGCGCAGCTCGGTGAGTTGATGACGGTCCATCGGCGACTATATACGCTTTTAGACCCCTAAAATCCAGTTGAGATTATTGTTTTAGACCCCTGTTTCAGCATCGATAGGTCAAAAAACGGTGGTGACCACGGTGCGCTGCGCGGTCGGCTTACGTCACCTGCATCCCCGGCTCCGCGCCCGCGTCCGGCGTAACGAGGAAGATGTCTTCGCCACCGGGCCCGGCGGCCAGCACCATGCCTTCCGAAATGCCGAAACGCATCTTGCGGGGTGCCAGGTTGGCGACCACGACCACCAGGCGACCTACCAGGGTCTTCGGATCGTAGGCCGCGCGGACGCCTGCGAACACCGTCCGCTGGGTGTCGCCGAGGTCGACACGCAGTTCAATCAGCTTGTCGGCGCCGTCCACGAAGTTCGCTTCGAGCACCTTTGCCACGCGCAGGTCCACCCGGTGGAAGTCGTCGATGCTGATCTCCGGGCTCTCCTCCTCGGCGCGGTGGGCGGCGTCCGCCTCCACTTCCGCTGCGGCTTCGGCCGCTGTGGCAGCGACAACCTTGTCCACGTCCTTGCGGTCGATGCGCGTGAACAACGGCTTGAACCGGTCGATCTCGTGGGCGACGAGCGGCTCGCCTGCATCATCCCAGGCAAGCGGTTCGACCTTCAGGAACGCTTCGGCCTTGGCCGCCATGGCAGGCAGGATGGGTTTCAGGTAGACCACCAGCGCACGGAATACGTTGATGCCCAGCGAACACACGCCCTGCACCTCGTCGCGGCGCGCGGGGTCGTTGACGTGCTTCCAAGGCTCGTGCTCGGCGATGTACTGGTTGGCGCGGTCGGCCAGCGCCGTGATCTCCCGAACCGCACGACCGAAGTCGCCGCGCTCGTAGAGTTCGGCCAACCCGTACCGGGCTTGTGAGACCGCTTCCCACAACGCTGGGTCATGCACCTCGGCCGACAACTCGCCGTCGAAGCCCCGGTGGATGAACCCCGCGCAGCGGGAAGCGATGTTGACGACCTTGCCGACCAGGTCCGAGTTCACCCGCTGCACGAAGTCGTCGAGCTGGATGTCCACGTCGTCGCTGGTGGCGGCCAACTTGGTGGCGAAGTAATAGCGCAGATACTCCGGGTCGAGGTACTCGAGATAGGTGCTGGCATTGATGAACGTGCCCCGGGACTTGGACATCTGGACTCCGTCCACGGTGATGAAGCCGTGGGTGTGGACCTTGGTCGGTACGCGATAGCCCGCACCGCGCAACGCCGCCGGCCAGAACAGGCAGTGGAAGTTGATGATGTCCTTGCCGATGAAGTGGTG
>VXPO01000086.1 GCA_009839505.1 Gammaproteobacteria bacterium | reverse complement strand
GGCCGCGTCATAGGTGTAAAACCCCCCGGTGGCCGTTCCGCCCCCCGGCCCCCCCCGTGGGCGGGGGGGGCCGGCCCGCGCGGGGCCGGGGCGCGGGCGCGCGCCGGATCGCCGGCCGTGGTTCTTGCTGACGAACCCACGGGCAACCTGGACCGCGAGAGCGCAGAGGGGGTGGTCGACGTGATGGCGCACCTTGCGCGGGATACCGGAACGTCGTTCGTCATCGTCACCCACGACCGGGACATCGCCTCGCGGGGTGAGAAAACGTTTGCCCTTGTCGACGGCATCCTGGAGGAGGCGACTGATGAGCCGTGAGGCGCATGCAGTGGAAAACCACCGCGCCCATCGAGCGGCGGATGCGCGGACCTCGGTGTGGATCGCGCGACGGTATCTGTTTGCCCGCATACATGGGTACGCGACCTTCATCAACTGGGTGTCGTTCGTGGGCCTGGCTCTCGGCGTGATGATCCTCACGGTCGTGCTGAGCGTCATGAATGGATTCGATCGGGAGATCACCTCGCGCATCCTGAGTGCCGTTCCCCATGCGGTGGTCGAGTACGACGGCAGAACTCCGGCGGACCAACTGCTCACCCTCGACGGCATCGCCGGCGTGAGCCGTTACTACCAAGGCGAAGCGATGTTGCCGCGCAGCACAGGGGCGGGATTCGTGGTGCTCGCGGGGCTAGACAGCGAGGGCGCCCGAAGGCTGCCCGAGCTTGTCCCTCCGCAACACCGCGAACGACTCTTCGGCCAACCCGGAGGCATCATTCTCGGGGAGGTCCTGGCGAACCATCTGGGCGTCCAGGTCGGCGACGCGGTGTACGTTGTGACGGCCTTGCCCGCCGGCGGCGGGGTTCGAGCCCGCACCGTCGGCTTTCGATTGGCGGGAACCTTCGAAATCGGCGCGGATCCAGATGCGACCCTGGCGGTCGTCCGGCATGCGGACATCGTCAACCACGGCCTGACCGACGCCGGCCTGGACGGTTGGCGTATCCACTTCGACGACCCCTTTGAAGCCCCCTCCCTCGCGGACGCCATACGCGACGTCCTGGGCGCGAACGCCAAGGTGAACTTCTGGATGGACGACTACGGCGAGTTGTTCCGGGCCGTGAAGATCGAGAAGGCCATCATGTTCGTGCTGCTTGCGTTGATCGTGGCCATTGCCTCGCTGAACATCGTTTCCGGCCAGGCGATGCTGGTCAACAACAAGCGCGGCGACGTGGCCATGCTGGCGACGATGGGAGCGTCGCGCGGTCTCCTCGTCGGCGTGTTCTTCCTGCAGGGCTTCTCCATCGCCTTGATCGGCGTCGCGGTGGGCTTGGCCACCGGCATCGTGGTCGCGCTGCATGTCGACTCGGTGGCCGGAGCGTTCGAGGGTTACTTCGGTGCGAGTCTGATCGACGGCACGTGGTTCGGCGAGATCCCTTCGCGAATCCTCGTCTCCGACCTGATTGCGATCACCGCGTTGTCGTTGGGTCTCGGTCTCGTCGCCGTGCTGCGACCCGCCTTCAAGGCGACGGCGGAGAATCCGGCCGAGGCCCTGCACTCGGGCTGACACCCGGCACGATCGCCGGGGGCGTTGCGGCGGGTCTCGGCGCGATCCCCAAGGGTTCGTCGGAGTCGTCCTGCTCGGCGCCGACAGGCTGTGCGACGGGAACGGCCCTGTCGGCGGCGCTTTGCCGCGAACGCGCGCGACGCCTCTCCCGGCGCAACTGCCAGCGCCGAATGACGTGCAGGCGCCACAGCAGACGCGACACCACGGCCCCGGTGAGGCCCGCCACCCACCCGCATACCAGGCAGCCGAGCAGGAACGGCCACCAGATCGCGGCGAAACGCGTGCCGAGCCACTGCCAGGACCACTCCCATCGGCTTTCGGTCAGTTCCACGTCCACGAGCCAGGCACCCAGCTTGTAGGCGAAGAAGAACATCGGGCCAATGGTCAGCGGGTTGGTGATCCACACCAGCGCCACGGCGATCGGCAGGTTGCAGCGGGCGAATATGGCCAGCAGTGCCGCCAACAGCATCTGAAACGGCACCGGCATGAAGGCGCAGAACAGGCCGATGAAGAACGCTCCCCCGACGGAACGGCGGTGCAAGTGCCAAAGCTCGGGCTCGAGGAGCAGATGTCGCACGGGCTGAAGCGCTTTGTGCTCACGAATCTTGTCCCGCGAGGGCAGATATTTCCTGATCCAGTGTCTTCTCATTGCGGGACGTGTAGCGTGCAGGAGGAACCGGCGCATTATGCCGCCGACGCCCGGCCGATGGGCATGCGAAACGGCGCATTGGCGTTTTCACTGGGCGTGATGGCAGCCCATTGGTCGCCGTGGGCCCATCCGCTGTGGGCATGTTGGCTCTGTCTCGGGGTTGCCTTGCTGGCGCCGCGTCGGACAAGGACGCTCGCCGCAGCGGTATTGGGCCTGGGGTGGGGAGCGCTGCACGCGGTGGGTGCCGTCGACGTCCGGATCGACCGATCATGCTCCGAGACCACGATCACGGGACGCATCGTCGACCTGCCGGCCTGGTCTGAACCGGTGGCACCGGGAGCTCCCCGCGCTCGCCGGTTCGTGGTCCTTCCGCAGACGGCGGGCTGTGCCATCGACGGCCCCGTTCGGTTGTCTTGGTACGACGGACCCGAGGTGAGGGGAGGGGAGCGCTGGCGGCTCATCGTCCGGCTCCGGGTACCCCGGGGGACGGCCAATACCCATGGATTCGACATCGACAGATGGTTCGTACGCAATCGGGTCGCGGCCACGGGGTACGTAGTCGCGGGAACCCGGATCGCGACGGTCGAGGGATTTGATCACCTCCGGCCATCAGTAGTTCGCGAACGGCTGCGCGACCGAATCGGCGATCTGGCCTTGGCGAACCACGGGGTCGTTACGGCGCTCACCATCGGCGATGCAGCGGCGATTCCAAGGGCCGACATAGACCTCTACCGGCGTACCGGGACTATGCACCTGCTCGTCATTTCCGGCATGCATGTCGGCGTCGTCACCGCGTTCGGGTTTCTCCTCGGTCGGGGCGTGGGCCTACTGTCGGGCGTCTCGCCCCGATCCCTCGGGGCGGGGATGGCACTCGTCGCTGCCGCCGGATACGTCTACCTCGCTGGAGCGGGTCTGCCGTTGCTGCGGGCGTTCACCATGGCTACGGCGTGCATGGTCGCCCTTCTTGCCGGTCGCCGCGCAGCGCCATCGGCGGTGTTCGCCTATGCGATGGCGGTCGTCCTTGCCATGGACCCGATGGCACCGCTAGCGGTGGGGTTCTGGCTGTCCTTCGGTGCCGTTGCGGTGTTGCTCGGGTTCTTCGCGCCCCGTCCGCGTCCGCGTTCATGGCTCGTCTCCGCGGCGATTGCCCAGTTGTCCATCGCCGTCGTGTTCGTGCCGGCGACGGTGGGCATCACGGGACTCATCCATCCCTTGAGCATCGCCGTCAACCTGGTTGCCGTGCCCACCGTCACACTTCTCGTGGTACCCCTGGCCTTGTCAGGTGTCGTGCTCATCGCTACACCCTTGGGGCCATGGTTGCTGACCGCGGCCGACTTCTGCGTATCTTTGGTCGGCCAGGTGCTGGCGTTTGCCGATCAGGTGGCGCCCCTCTACGTCGTCGATCCGGGCCGGCGGCTGCCGTGGCTGTTGGTATGCGCCGTGGTCTGCCTGCTACCGCTGTCGCGTTCGGCGATCCTCTCCTCGGCTTCTGCCATTGCCGTGCTGCTGTTCCTGCCCCGCGCCGGTCCCGTTCACGGTCACGTCGAGGTGACGATCCTCGATGTGGGCCAAGGCACGGCGGTCCTGGTGCGGACCGCGCGGCACACGTTGGTGTACGACACCGGGCAGTCATTCATGTCCGGCGGGGACAACGGCACCCGAGTCGTGCTGCCGGCGTTGCGAGGCCGCGGCCTCGGTTTCGTCGATCTCCTGGTGCTGAGCCACGCCGACCTGGACCATGTGGGCGGTGCGTCGGCCGTCCTCCGTGGTGTGCGCGTCAGGAGCGTTCTGGCTGGCGAGCCGGTGGCCGGAATCGACGCGAAACCGTGTCTGGCAGGTGCGGGCTGGAGCTGGGACGGTGTGGATTTCTCCATCATCAGCCCCCGCCGGGGCCATCACTGGAGCGGCAACAACGCCTCCTGCGTGCTGCTCGTCGAAACCCCCGAGACGCGTGTTCTGCTTGCTGGTGACATCGAGGCCGCCGTGGAGCGGCGCCTCGTCCTCCGCAGCGTCGATGTCCTCCTCGTTCCTCATCACGGCAGTGCGACGTCGTCGACGGACGGTTTCGTCGCCGCCACGCGGCCGCGCTTCGCGGTGGTAGGCGCCGGCTTCGACAACCACTTCGGCCATCCCAATCCGGCGGTGCTAGAGCGCTATCGCGACGCGGGTGCGCACATTCTCTCGACCGCCGACTCGGGCGAACTCACATGGAGAAGCGATGATCCCGACGCAATCGAAGCGGTGCGTTGCCTGGACCTGCCGTACTGGCGCGACGGCGGCTCATGCCACCGACATTGAAACACGAGGATCTGGACGCACTTAGAGATGATGGAACTTCAGCAGGGTAGAGCATGCAGCTTGATCGATTGACGACCCGCCTCCAGGGAGCACTGGCAGCCGCCCAGTCCCTAGCGGTCGGGCGCGACTCTCCCGCCGTGGAGGCCCTGCACCTGCTCGCGGCGTTCCTGGACGATCCAGGAACGCAGGCGCTGCTGCGTACCGCCGGCATCGATGCAACGGAGTTGGCTGCGGATATCACGCGTCGCCTCGCCGAGACACCGCGGATCGGCAAGCCGACCGGCGAGGTGACGGTGTCGCCGGAACTCGCACGGCTGCTGAATCTCGCCGACCGAGAGGCGCAGCGTCGCGGTGATGACTTCATCTCCTCCGAGCTAGTGCTCGGCGCCATGGGCGAGGACACTGGCCCCGCCGGGGAGGCGATGCGTGCCGCCGGATACGACGCTGAACGATTCCGCGCCGCTGTTGACGCTGCTCGGGGCGGAAACTCTGTTCGCGACGCCAACGCCGAGGACGCGAGGCAGGCGCTCGAACGCTACACGGTCGACCTCACGGCACGCGCCGAGGAAGGCAAGCTCGATCCCGTCATCGGCCGTGACGAAGAGATCCGGCGCACCATCCAGGTGCTGCAGCGGCGCACCAAGAACAACCCGGTGCTGATTGGCGAACCCGGGGTGGGCAAGACGGCCATCGTCGAGGGACTCGCACAGCGCATCCTCAACGGTGAGGTCCCGGAAGGGTTGAAGAACAAGCGCATCCTGGCACTGGACATGGGTGCCCTGATCGCCGGCGCCAAGTTCCGCGGCGAGTTCGAAGAGCGCTTGAAGGCCGTGCTCAACGAACTTGCGCGTGAGGAAGGTAGCGTCATCCTGTTCATCGACGAGCTGCACACCGTCGTGGGCGCGGGGAAGGCGGAGGGCGCGATGGATGCGGGCAATATGCTCAAGCCCGCCCTGGCCCGGGGTGAACTGCACTGCGTGGGCGCGACAACGCTTGACGAATACCGCCAGCACATCGAGAAGGACGCTGCCTTGGAGCGTCGTTTCCAGCAGGTGCTGGTCGACGAACCCAGTGTCGAGGACACCGTTGCGATCTTGAGGGGCCTCAAGGAACGCTACGAGCTGCACCACGGCGTGGACATCACCGACCCCGCGATCATCGCTGCGGCGCGGCTGTCGCATCGCTACATCTCCGGACGGCAACTGCCTGACAAGGCCATCGACCTGGTGGACGAAGCTGCCAGCCGGATTCGGGTGGAGATGGACTCCAAGCCGGAGCCCATGGATCGGCTGGAGCGGCGGCTTATTCAGCACAAGATCGAGTTGGAAACCCTGAAGGACGAGACCGACGAAGCTTCGACCCAGCGCCGCATGGACTTGGAGGAGACCATCGCCGGACTCGACCGGGAGTACGCCGATCTCGAGGAAGTCTGGGTGGCAGAGAAGGCCAGTGTGAGCGATGCACAGCAGGTCAAAGAAGCGCTCGATGCGGCGCGGATGGAGTTCGATGCCGCCCGGCGGGTCGGCGACCTTGGGCGGATGGCGGAGTTGCAGCACGGCCGGATTCCCGAACTGGAGAAACGTCTGGCCGACGCCGCCGAGCCCGACGGTCGGACCAACGTGCTGCTGCGCAACCGGGTCACCGACGCCGAGGTGGCCGAAGTCGTGTCGAAGTGGACCGGTGTTCCGGTGGCGAAGATGCTCGGCGGCGAGCGCGACAAGCTGCTCCACTTGGAGGATGCGCTGCACGCCCGCGTTGTCGGCCAGGAAGAAGCGGTGACCGCAGTGGCCAATGCGGTTCGCCGCGCCCGCGCGGGACTCGCGGATCCCAACCGGCCCAACGGCAGCTTCCTGTTCCTCGGCCCCACCGGCGTCGGCAAGACCGAGCTTTGTCGTGCACTCGCGGACGTGCTGTTCGACAGCGAGGACGCGATCGTGCGCATCGACATGTCGGAGTACATGGAGCGGCATGCGGTGTCACGCCTGATCGGCGCGCCGCCGGGCTACGTCGGCTACGAGGAAGGCGGCCAGTTGACGGAACGCGTCCGCCGGCGCCCGTACTCCGTCATTCTCCTCGACGAGGTGGAGAAGGCGCACAACGACGTGTTCAACATCCTCTTGCAGGTACTGGACGACGGCCGCCTGACGGACGGCCACGGCCGCACCGTCGACTTCCGCAACACGGTGCTGGTCATGACCTCGAACCTGGGTTCCGACCGGGTCCAGGCGCTCGCCGCCGACGGTCGACAAGCGGAGGTCCGGGACGAGGTCCTGCAGGTCGTCCGGCAAGCGTTCCGACCCGAGTTCGTCAACCGCATCGACGACGTGGTGGTCTTCGGATCGTTGAAAAAGGACGACATGAAGGACATCGCCGAGATCCAGCTCGGCCACCTGCGGGCGCGGCTCGAGGAACAGGGCTACGGCTTCACCATCGATGCCGCTGCCATGTCGGCGCTGGTCGAGCAGGGCTACGATCCGGTGTACGGTGCCCGACCCCTCAAGCGGGCCATCCAGCGGTCGCTGGAGAACCCCCTGTCGGCGGAACTCCTCGAAGGCCGTTTCGCGCCAGGCCAGACGATCGCCGTGACCTTCGACGGTGATGCCATGGAGTTCTCCGTGGGTGTATGATCGCCCACCCGCGAGAATCGCGGACCCGCGGCATCGGGGTATGGCGCAGTCTGGTAGCGCACCTGCTTTGGGAGCAGGATGTCGGGAGTTCGAATCTCTCTACCCCGACCACGCGAGGGCTTCGCGGTCGCCAGGTGCCTGTCGGGGGTGTGCCAACATGCAGGTATCCTCATCGTCTGAGCGCCCGTAGCTCAACTGGACAGAGCATCGGCCTTCTAAGCCGGCGGTTGAAGGTTCGAGTCCTTCCGGGCGCGCCACACTATTAACGCAACTTGTTCTTTATTAAGAAATTATCAGTTCAAAGAATCCAATGCTAGCATAACAACTAGCATTGTGCAGTCGTGCTCGAGGCGGGCTTACCTGCCGAACGTTCGCGCAAGAAATCTGTTGCGTCTGGGTACCTGAAGGTACTAAGTTAACGGCTTGCGCTCCGTTCAGGAGCGGGCCAATCGCGGCCCCCGGATCAACACTCCCGGCTCACTCGGTGTCAGAACTGAACGGGAGCCGGTCATGAGTACCACCCCAATCGCGCTGAAAGCGCAGGACGTCGCCGACGCCATCAGCGTCGCCCTCAGCACCTTGTACGAACTCGTCCGGGACGGGACGTTCCCGCCCGCAGACTTCCGCGTGGGACGCTCGCCCCGATGGACTCGGGAGACGGTTGAAGCGTGGGTCTGCGAGCAGGCGTCGACTGCCGCTGACGTCGAGGCTGTGCGCGCCCGATCCGAGAAGGCGCGCAAGGCCGCTCGGATTCGTTGGGATCGGCAGAAGCGCGACGCTGCCGCATGAAATCCCAGTCAAGGAAAACGCCCGGGTGGATGGCCCGGGCGCGAAAGGAGTGTCTTGCATGGAAGCTGCAAAAGACAGAGCAAACTCTAGTGCCCTGAACGGGGGAGGACAACCTCAAGCGCCCGGGAGTAGTGGCGGGTTTTGGTGTTGGATAGCCCGACGCCGCGCGTTCGACAAAATGAGGCGGCAGTTCGGGGAGGCAGCACCATCATGTTGAGCCGAGAGGAAGCGTTCCTCTGGCTGCACGCCGCAGGTGCTCATCTCGTGCTGTGCGGCCCCGACAAGCGCCCTGTTGGCAAGTGGAGGAACAACCCCGCTTCGCAAGAAGACGCGCAGAGACACGCTGAGCGGGGCGGTATCGCGGGTGTCGTGCCCTCGTCGCTCAACTGCGGCGTGTTCGACGTGGACCGCGGCGGCAAAGCGGCCGCAGACTCTCTTGCGCAAGTTCTAGGCGTCCCGCTCGCGCGCATGGACTCGCTCACTCAAGGACGCGAGCACCTCTGGTACCGCGCGGGCGATGGTCTCGGAAAGCGCCCCTGGGGAAACCGATCCGTCGGCGGCGACCTGATCTGCGCGGGTGGCTACGTCTGTTTGTGGCATGTGGAGTCGCTGGTGACTCAGCTTGCCTCGACCCTGCCCGAGTCGGAGCCGCCGAGCGGACCACTCGCAATCGCCCTCGCGCCAGAGAACGCGCGCAACGACACCCTCTATCGCGAAGCCCGCGCCGACCCCCTGCTCGCGAGTCGCCGGAAGCGCTACGTTGCCGCCGCTAGGGTTGCCGGGTTGGAGGACTCCGAAATCGCCGCAACGCTTGACAGCGCCGCCGCGTCGAGAACCCAGAGCGCCGTCGCTCGCGTTGCCGTCCGGTGGAACAACGACAGCAAAGCGGCGACACCGGTCGAACCTGAACCACTCCTAGAGGAACTCGCGGGGATGGCCTACTCGGAAGGGCTGCACGTCTACGGCGGATGGAACGGCACCGGCAAGTCTACCTTCGTCCACACGGTCGCGGCGCAAGCAGCCCACTCGGGCAAGCGTGTCGTGTGGTTCCGCACGACCGAAGACATTGGCTACGCGCTGCGCAACCAAGCCCTTGGCAAGCCGCCCGTAGACTCGGCGGTGGCCGCCAGCCTGTCGATGGTTTTCGACGCACTTGAGTCCGATACCCGGGTGCGCGATGCAGAGGTCGTGGTGTTCGATCCCCTGCGCGACCTTCTCACCGGCGACAACGACAAGAGCGCCGACGTGCGCCAGATGCTCGCGCGGCTGCTCGCGGCTCTTGAAGGGAAGTGCGTAATCGGCATCCACCATCTGCGCAAATCGCAGGGTCACCGCGCTCCGTTTTCGGAACGCTTCATCGGGTCGTCGGAGTACACCAACGTCGCCCGTCTCGTCTTGGGGTTCGAGAAACGCCAGGGCGGCATAGTGTTCGGTCAGGTCAAGAACTCGCTGGACGAATGCCGGGGCGTGTGGCGCAGCGAGTTCGCCTTGCGCAGCGGTGTCGTCCACCGCCGCAGCGTCGGGCGGGACGTGGAGCGCGACATTGCCATAGCGGGACAGCCCGAACTCCAAGACGATGCTTCGGACTTCGACACGTGGCTCGACGCCCACCGTGAGGACGAGAGGGACGCTCAGGCGCACGCCGACGCCCTCCAAGTGGCCGACGAGATCAGGAGGCACAACGGCGGCCGCGTCGTGGCGTCCGATCTCGTTGTGACGCTCAAACGGCGGTGGAACCAGCGACGCGCCTACGCCGCCCTAGCAGTCGCCAAGAACTCGCAGATGCTGCGCTACACGCGCGACCAGCACACTAAGGCTTTCATCTATGAAGCGGTGTGACCCGGCCATGCTTTGCACTACGCGCGCGGGGGTGCAAAAACCGTTGAGCATGCAAGACATCATGTTTTGCGCAAAACATGGACCCCCGCACGATGGGTGCAAAGCATGGATTGTCCCATACCGCTAGGTAAGGCGACCGGCGACTTGAGCCGTCAGAAGATCAACAATAGGACTCCGATGATCACCAGCAAGGTTGTATTAGTCGTTGTAGCGCGGGCGTACTTGATGAGGCGCTTTGCGTCGTTGTCGTCCATCGGTCGCTCCATAGGGACTGTGGTTGTGGACGGCCAAGCATATATGGGAGCGGAGGCCATCAGGCTTGTCAGCGCGCGTTATCGCGCGATCTGCGAGGGGCAAGAGGGGAGGTACGCAATGGCCCTGTCCGACTCCTGTCTGTGTATTAGACGTGGCGACAGCGCGGGAATCCGGGGAGACCACCCCCCGGTCACGAATCTCTCCGGGGGTGGTCCCCGACGACAGCTGCCCAAGCCGATTAACTTCTTGCCTGCGATTTAGACCCTGAGATACATACACCACCAACAAGGATCGTTGACATGAAAGCGAGACGCCCCAGCGGTCTCCGAACCACCGCAGAAAAGCGCCTCTACGACCATTGGGCCGCGGAGCTAAACCCAGCCTCGGACGCCGAGGCCGACCTGCTTCGGGACGCTGTGAAAGCCCGCATAAAGAGCCGGGTTTTGCGGGATCAGAACCGCCTTACGGCCTCGAACGAGCAAGCCCGGAGAGCCGATGCGATCTTGCGCGATCTGCGCAAGACGCCCCCCAGCACCGACAGTGACGAGCCTTGCGTCTCGTCGCGCTACTTCCCCACCATAGGCATATTCGCTCCCGGAGAGCGTCCGACTGAGGACGTGCTGGCCAAGTGGGCCGCCGACCCAGACGTTCAGTTGTACGCAGCGTGGAACAAGGACAGGATACCGCCGCCTGACGTAATGGCGTGGGCCATGGGAGAGGCCGGTGCCGAGCGCCCAGACTGGCCTCCCGGTCACGAACAGCCCGCCCCGGAATCTTCCTAGCAGTTCTGCAACCCATGGGTTGACCCGGCGACCGCGCTGCAAGCGCCAGTCTGTCGCGTTGCTTTCGCCCGGACGGCGGTGCGAGTGTACGTCTGTCACATGGACGGCCACGGAGGGCCGCGCATGAGTTCTCAGTTCTCTATTCTGCGCCTCCTGCGCGACGTGCAAGCCCGGGGCGCTCAGGGCAAGTCCGACGAGCTTAGGGCGTGCGTCGCGCGAGCAGCCACGTTCCGTGACCGCGTGCCTCGAGGCTACTTCCTACCTGCCGACGCGCTAGATCCCATCGAAACGCGAGACATTGACCTCGCGCTGCAAGGCGGGACTCCCGCCGGTTACGCTCCCGGCACTGTCGTCGCTTCGAGTCTGTCGCCCGCGCTGCGTCCGCGCCGCTGGTCGATCGAGGCGGGTGTTGTCGAAGTGTCCGGGCTTGAGGGCAACGGCGAGATTGTGCTGCCGGTCGAGACAACCGAGGCCGCAGGGACATGGATCGGCGACGGTGCTTCCGCGCCCGAGGCCGAGCCGGGAACCTCTGGCGTTGCGGTGTCCCCCCGGACCGTCACTGCGTGGTCGCGCATAACGCGCGGAATGCTGATGCAGTCAAGTGTCTCCGCGGAGAACTGGGTACGGTCGCACTTGCAGGCAAGCTGTGACGACGCAGTTGACCGCGCGCTGCTCGCGGGCAGCGGCTTAGCCGACGACCCCATGGGCATCGTCAACACCCCGGGCGTCGGGAGTGTTCAATTTGCCACGTCCGGGCAGCCCACGCGAGCCGAGCTTGTGTCGCTGTTCTCTGCCGCCGCGAAAGCCGACGCCGACCCGCGTCGCATCACGTTCGTAGCCGGTCCGACGATGGCGGAGACGCTGCGGGAGACGTCCGTGGACATCTCTAGCGGGCGCTTCCTTTTGGAGCGCGAGTCCATTGAGGGCGATGTGGTCGCCAAGACCGCGCCACTGATCGAAACTTCGCACTGTCCGGACGGCGTTGTTGTCGCGGGCGACTTTACGCAAGCGGTCTGCGCCAAGTGGGCCGACCCGCTCGACATCATCGTTAACCCCTTCGGCGCAGTGGCAATGGGCGGCGGCGTTGATGTTCACGTTTTCCTGACCGCCGACGCTGCCGCCTGCCAGCGCAAAGCCTTCGCGGTAGGCCGGTGATGCGCTCGCGAGACGCTATCCCACCCTACGATCCCGACGCAGAGGCGCTCGCGCGGCTCCGCAACGCCCGCGCCCGCACTGCTGCTGCGCGCGCCCGGGCCGGTCTCGACTCCGCTGCTCCCCCTCCCTCGTTGTCCTTGTCCGAAGGGCAGCGGAGTCGATCTCCTGTTTCCGTCAGCCGGGGAGAGCAAGCCGCCCGTGCCCGCCGCGACGAGTACCGGGCGGCTCTCGGCTCTGCACGCGTCGAGCGCAGGATGGTCGCGCGGCGCATGGAGGCCCGTGCGCAGGGCGACGACCCGGGGCAGATCAGCGGCTACGCGGCATTGTTCGACACGCCGACTCAGATCGGCGGCGACAAATGGGGATTCGAGGAAGTCATCGCCAAGGGTGCGTTTAACGACGTACTCGGGGACGACGTCCGCTGTCTTTTCAACCACGACAGGAACTTAGTGCTCGGTCGCACCGCGTCGAAAACGCTCTCTCTGCGCGTAGACGCCACGGGTCTTCACTACGAGGTGCAGCTACCCCCGACCGCCCAAGCGCGCGATCTAGCCGCGCTCGTGCAGCGAGGGGACGTGTCTGAGTCGAGTTTTGCGTTTCGCGTGGCTGAGGATGCTTGGGAACACGACGAGGACGGCGACCGCACCAAGCGCACGATCCTCAAGGTCGCCGCGCTGCTCGACGTGTCCCCCGTCACTCATCCCGCCTACGCGGGGACCACGGTAGCTGCCTCGTGAGGCTGTTCGGTTTCGCCAAGCGCAAGCCGTCTCCCGGGCGCACGGCCTACGAGGCTGGAGAGCAGGGGCGGGACTTCCCGGCGGAGCTAGTCGGCCATCCCGGTGAGACCGATCTGCGCGAACTCTACAACGTGGGCTATTCGCGCTGGCTCGCGGGGAGCGAGTTTCACAAGCAGACCGTCCCGGCTCCCCAGGTGCGGTGAGGCTTTGAGCGACCGCCGCGAGCCGGGTATCCGAAGCCCGCACTACAATCCCAACCGCCACGAGCAGCCGACTGCCGCTGACGAGTTGACGCCGCGGGAGCGTTGTCGGCTGCGGATAGAAACGGCCGAGGCGCGCCGACAAAAGACGCGGGGACTGTCGGCGCTCGCCTTGGAGCAAGCCCACTTCCGGCGCGGTCGGCGCAAGCGTGCTGTGCGCTAATGAGTCTTGCCGACGCTGGTTCGCGCCCAACACCGAGCGCCAGCGGTACTGCTCTCGCGCGTGCTACGACGAGGCCTACAACGAGATGGCCTACAACAACTACACGCCCGAAGTGCGCGAGTTCGTAGCCAAAGGCGGCAAGATCGAACGCGTCCCAGCGGCGGTCGGCTCGGGAACTGCGAGCGCTAATCCCGTGGGTCGCGGCAACTGGGCGTCCCTATGAGGACCGCAGGTGGCGATCCTCGACACAGACCTTACCCTGTCGAAGTGCTAGTCGGCGGGGAGTCCGTCTTTCGGTGCTGATCGGCGGTCCTCGCGGCGTTGAGGTCGAAGCCTCGGGACGGTTTTGGTCGAGGTGGGGACGACAACGCCAATAGGTCGATGGCCCCTTTACTCGGCAGGCGCGACGATCATGGCTTCGCGAACATCGTGACCGCGTCCAATACCATCGGGGCGCTGCAAGATCTTCTGCTGTAGTTGGAGGTACACAATGAGGTTCTCAATCTCATCCGGTCCGAACGGGCCATTGACGAGGACGCTGGCGTAAACGCCATCCCCAACCAAGGCACCCAGCGCCTGCTTGTATTCGCCGCTCGGCATGTTGAGCGGATCGTGTTGCCCAGGCAATTGCTTAGCCGGTTCAGCATCTTCTACCTCGTCGGACTCCTCCTTGGCCTCGACTTCTCCAACGGCCGCGACTTCCTCAGCCTGCAAGAACGCCAACGTCTCAAGGTAGGCGCTCGCGGCCGCCGCAGCTGCCGCCTTGGCGAATCCTTCGCGCTTGAGAACACTCTCAATCGCTCCCTTCGGCGGCGCGTCCGAGTCGCCGATCACGTTCCGGATCTTCTGGAACACCGGCGGCGAGGTCGCAGCCGCTCTCAGATTGTCAGTGCGTTCGTGTTCCTCCCCCGGCAAGGGATGCAGAATGGCTTTAGCTCGCTCCGACACCTTGACCATGCCCTTCTCCACCCTCTCGAGCAGGCCGTAGGAGGTCAATGCTCCCAATGCCGACCTTGCTGATCCACTCAAGGACTTGTAGGCCATGGCTCTAGCCGCATCTGCGCGCTCGACCGGGACACCGCGGTACTGTTCGAATATGTTTCCGATCTTCTCGACAGCTTGCCCCAAGGGCATCGAAGGATAGGGCGCGCCGCGGGTAGCCGTGGCGTTGCTCGTGTTGGTCTTTTCCGTGCTCATTTGTTCACCTCCCTATGGGTAGAAGAGCGTTGAAGTGCATCCATCAACCCTAATGGGGATTGGCTACAACGGATTCAACCCCAGTCCTCGGTGGGGAGGAAAAAAAGGGGCCTAGCGAAGGCCCCTCGGTTGCGGAATGAGAGTCGTCTAGCCGAGCGCTGACCGAAGCGCAGCCTCGGCGCAGTCCGTTAGGCTGATCCCCGCGTCCCCTTGGCGATGCGCTTCAACTCGGCGTGCAGGTCTTCCGGGGTGTCTACCGCCGTGCGTTTCGGCTTGGCGTTCTGCTCCGGGGTCGGAACCCTAGAGGGCTGGTGAAAACCCAAGTCCAAGTGACGGCTGGCAGAGCTGGGACGAAAACTCAGTCACCCTTGCGGAGCAACACCTTGTTCGTCTGTGTCGTCTGCGGCAGGGCGTACTCTAGTGCGTCCTACTTGCTTGAACCAAGCCGAACCGCGCCGAATGTTGAGCTTGTATCGTGCGATCGCCAACCTCCGTTTCTGAGCAGCCAATCGAACCTGCGCCTCCATTGGTACCGCCAAATGCTCCGATAGCCGGTCCTCTGACTCTGAGATAGTGTTCATCCTGGCTGCTCCTCCGTAGTGGTCTCCGGATCGAATGGTAGTTGACCAATCTCTTTGGCCAACTCCTGACTTAGAGGCGTCTCCGTCCGACTTAGTATCTTGTCGAGTTCCGAAAGTTCAGCACTCGTTGCGGTCCGTACGCCTTCGGCAGTGATCACGCGCAGTTCAACACTTTGCCCTACTCCGGGTGCCACCTCTGAATGGCGTTTGGCTCTGAACACATTATAGGCAGTCTCATTGATGGATTTTGACCAGTGTTGGCCCACAGCAACAAGGCTTAGAAACGCATGGCTCATCCCACTACCGATCGCATGGTAGCCGATTCGGTCGTAAGACGTTGATACTCCGGGATCAGATACGCCAAATATGTGGGCGCCCTCTTGATCCACGCCAGCTACGATCAGTGTCACGCCAAAGGCTGCATGCTGGACCTGATCGTCCAGGGACATCGAGACCTCTGGGGGGAACGACCGGATGAGCCCTTGTTGGTAGAACGCGTCAATCGTCAAACCTCGCGGTCTGAATACTTCCTCTTCGATCCGCTTCTTGCGCAGCAGGGAGTACGTGTCTGTGACCGTCTCGCTAATCTGCTTCACCTTGGGGTTTTGCAGTTGAGTGGACACGGGGTATGCGGATGAGAATAGATCCCCAGCCGGTAGGGCATCGCCGGCGCTTAGACCAACGCATGACTTGCCCAGCTTCTCGATCTTCGACTCTGGATGATCAAACTCAAGGTTCAGAAACCCCGCACTGATCATCCGGTCGGACGCTACCACAACCGCCGACTTGTCGGCTGCAGACGCCGCTATACAGATCGTCATTGCGATTGCCGTCGCCCGACGCGGCGCTCGGTTTGCCCCCTACCCACGGGCGCGGCACCTTATGGTCAGGTGTTCTCGATGTCAACCCTCGGTCCATGGCAGCGGCGGTGCTGGCTTTCGTTTACGGACCTCGGGGCACGACGGCGGGGGACGTCCAAATGGGGTTCGAATCGCTGTAGGTCATTGGTTGGTACCGGTCACGTAATGGCCCCAAGACTCCATCACCTGCCGCCGCTGTTCGAGGAGGTCGGAACGCAAGTAAGCCGCGACCACAGCGTTCCCCTCGACGTGGGCCAAGGCGAACTCTGACACCTCGCGGCTGACTCCGGACTCACTGCACCAGTCGCGAAAGCTTGACCTGAATCCGTGGGGCACGGCTTCGACACCTCGTTCCCGGAGGAGCTTGCTAACCGTGCTGTCGCTTAGCGTCTTGCGCTGTCGCGAGGGGAAGACGAGATCGGTGCGTTTGGTCCCGAGCGCCTTTGCCGCGCTGAGTACGCGCAGACACGCGCTGGACAGCGGCACTCGATGGGGGCGCCCCATCTTCATACGGTCGCCCGGGATCGTCCACGTGGCGCGGGACAGGTCCATCTCCGACCATCGCGCTCCACGCACTTCCCCGGATCGGCAAGCTGTGAGAACCAAGAACTCGAACGCGAGCCGCGTGCCGATCCACACGCGGTCGCTCGCGCGCACGTTGCGAAGGGCGTCGGCAACCTGATCGTGGGGCAGGGCCTTGTGGTGGGTCTGCCGGTAGCCGTTCTTGGGCAGCGCGGCGTCGATGACCTGGCCGAACGGGTCGTCGGTTCGGTGCCCCTGGGCTACGGCCCAACGCATTGCTGCGCTGAGTCGTTGCTTGACCTTCTTGGCTGTGTCGCGCTTGGTGTTCCATACCGGCTTGAGAACGGCCATCGCGTCGGCAGTCGTGATCGTGTTGACTCGGCGGTCGAGTATGTCGGACGCGTGGATCAGAACCGGACGGGTCCATGTCTCGCTCGCGTTGCGAGCCTGCGCGCACTCAGCGAGGACGCCGCGGACGGTCGGCATGGCCTCGCGCTTGGTGGCGACGGGTTCGCCCCGGTACGCGGCTTGGTGGTTTTTCAACGCGGCGTCTCGTGCTTCGGACAGGGTTACGAGCGAGCAGGGACCGAGTCCGATGTTCCGGGGACGTCCGTCAACTTGAAGCCGTTGGTACCAGTAGGCGTTGCCGGCGGCGGTGACGCAGAGGGTCAGACCGTGACCTCCGCGACCGTCGCCGTAGGTCTTGGCACCCGTGTCCGGAGGGTTCTTGACGTGCGTTTTTACGGCTGCGGCAGTTAGTTTCATTGGGGTTCCTAGCAGTTTCACTAGCATATATTGCGACAGCACTACGCGTACTGCAACATGCTTGCGCATACGTCTCTGCATTTGTCGGCATCGGATAATGTCAAGTGAGAACAATGCGTTATATGCGTATTCATGCCGCATCATACGCTTGCGCACGGTCCACAGCGGCGCGTTCCGGGCGCGCCAGCGCGACGGCTTCGCCGTCGCGATCGAGTTCGCCTGTGGCGAACTCGGCCGAGTCGCAACGTCACCTGCCGCCGTACCTAGGCGGGGCGACCTGCCCGGTTCGCGGCGTGACCCGGTTTCGTCGGGGCGTTAGAATGCGCGCCCTTGACGCTGACGGTGGATGTAGCTCAGCAGGTAGAGCCCCGGATTGTGGATCCGGTGGTCGTGGGTTCAAGCCCCATCATCCACCCCAAAACGGTGCCCCGGGCCAATCGCCCGAGGCCGGTCTCGATGCTTCTTGAAACATGCACGTATCGGTAGAGACGACAAGCGGCTTGAGCCGCAAGATGACGGTAACGGTGCCATCGGCGGATTTCGAAGGCCGCCTGGCGGATCGCCTCAAGAGCACCGCGAGCAAGGTGTCTTTGCCAGGATTCCGTCGGGGCAAGGTGCCGCTCAAGGAAGTGGAGCGGCGCTTCGGCGATTCCCTGCGTCGTGAGGTGGCCTCGGAAGTCGTGCAAGCCAGTTTCGAGGACGCAGTGCGCGAGCGCGAACTGGCCATGGTGGGCACGCCGTCGGTGGAGCTGCTCAACGTCGACCCCGGTGCCGATATCAAGTTCACGGCGACCTTCGAAGTCCTTCCGGAAATAGAACTCGTCGATCTCGCGACGTTGAAGGTCATGAAGCCCGTAGCCGAAATCGGAGAGGCGGACGTCGACGACATGGTCGAGTCGTTGCGCAAACAGCGTGTCGAGTGGAACTCGGTAGATCGACCCGCGGCCGACGAGGATCGGGTCGTAGTGGACTACGCGGTCAGGATCGACGGCGAGGACGGCGAGGGGGGCGAGCACAAGGATCTGGCCTTCATCGTCGGCGCGGGCGAGGTGGCGAACGAGTTGAACACCGCCGTGATCGGCATGTCGGTGGGTGAGAAGCGCGCATTCCCGATCAACGTGCGACGGCAGCGCGATGGTGTGGCCGAGGACGTGGACGGCATCGGCGAGGCCGAGCTGAAGCAGGTGGAAGCCCCGTCGCTGCCCGACCTCGACGAAGCCTTCTTCGCGTCCTTAGGCGTCAGCGACGAAGACGACGCGGCCTCCGGCTCCGACGACGCCGGGGAGGATGCTGTTCCCCCAGGGCTCGCCAGGTTTCGCGATAGCGTCCGCGAGCGCATGGCGGCCGACTTGGACGTTGCTGCGCGCAACGAGACGAAGCGTCAGGTCATGGCGGCCTTGGCCCGGGCCCATGCTTTCCAGATTCCGCGTGCGCTGCTGGACGACGAACTCGAACAGGAAAAGGAGCGTGCGGCGCGTTACATGGGCGTACCCCAGGAAGAGGTCAACCTGCCTGAGCCGATCATCAAGCGACTGGAGGATCGCGTGCGTACCCGCTTGGTCGTGCGCGAGATCGTCAACGCCGAGTCGCTCACGCCCGACGACGAACGCGTGCGGGCGAGAATCGACGAGTTGGTCGGGGCCTACGAGACGCCCGAGGATGTGCGGAACTGGATCTACGGCGACGAGGAACAGCTTCAGCGCATCGAACTCGGCGTCCTGGAGGACCAACTGGTGGACCACGTGCTCGCCCGCGCATCCGTGGAGGAGGTTTCCGCCTCCTACCAGGACGTGGTCACGGGCAGGGCCATTCCCGAGCCTGTCGAAGAGGATCCGCCGGCCCCGGGTCCGGATCACGCCCATGCCCACGACACCGGCGAGGAACGGCCTGCGGCGAAGAGGTCCCTAGGCGGACGGTTGCGCCGGCTGATCGGGGGCAAGACGTAAGCAAGACACGCTAACCGCCAGGCAACAAACACATTTGTTCCATGACAAGGTACCGACAGTGAACAGCAATCTACCCCCAGCGACGACCAACCTGGGTCTCGTTCCGATGGTGCTCGAACAGAGTGCCCGCGGTGAACGGGCCTACGACATCTATTCGCGTCTGCTCAAAGACCGGATCATCTTCCTGGTGGGCCCCGTGGAGGACACGGTGGCGAGCGTGGTGATCGCCCAGCTTCTCTACCTGTGGTCGGAGAATGCCGACAAGGACATCCACATGTACATCAACTCGCCGGGTGGTGCGGTAAGCTCGGGACTGTCCATCTACGACACCATGCAGTACGTCAGTTGCGACGTCGCCACGTACTGCATCGGCCAGGCCGCGAGCATGGGGGCCTTCCTGCTCGCCGCCGGGGCGAAGGGCAAGCGGCTGTCCCTGCCCAACTCCCGCATGATGCTGCACCAGCCCTCGGGCGGGTCCCAGGGGGTCGCGGCGGACATCGAGATCCAAGCGCGCGAGATCATCGCCATGCGCCAACGCTTAAACGAGATTCTCGCCGAGCACACCGGACAGCCGGTGGAACGTATCGCCACGGACACCGACAGGGACTACTGGATGAGCCCCCAGGAGGCGCTGGACTACGGAATCGTGGACGTCATCAAGCATCCGGAGGAGCCGTCGGTCGACTGATGCTTGATCTGACGCCGTAGGGGCGACCCTTGTGGTCGCCCTCCCGACCCTTGTGGTCGCCCCCACAGTTGCGTTGCGGCGCACAAAGTTGGGCGACTGTGGGATGGGGCCGGGGTTGCAAAATCCTTATCGAGCCCTCATGGTTCGCGCTTGGCGAAATACGGTTTGCAGAGGTTCTAGTGGCCGATAACCGCGGCAGCGGCGACGACCCCGACAATATCCGCCGCTGCTCTTTCTGCAGCAAGAGCCAGCACGAGGTGCGCAAGTTCATCTCCGGCACGGGCGTGTTCATCTGCGACGAGTGCGTTGAGCTGTGCAACGAGATCATCCACGAAGGCACGCCGCCGGGTGCGAATGGCAGCGAAAAGGACAAGCTGCCCGTGCCCCAGGAGATCAAGGCGACCCTCGACGAATACGTCATCCACCAGGAACACGCCAAGAAGGTCCTCTCGGTCGCCGTGTACAACCACTACAAGCGGTTGAACTACAAGGGCAAGAAGGACGACGTCGAGCTCTCCAAGTCCAACATCCTGCTGATCGGGCCCACCGGGTGCGGCAAGACCCTGCTGGCGGAAACCCTAGCGCGTCTGCTCGATGTTCCGTTCACGATCGCCGATGCCACGACCCTGACCGAGGCCGGCTACGTCGGCGAGGACGTCGAGAACATCATCCAGAAGCTCCTGCAGAAGTGCGACTACGATGTCGAGCGTGCCCAGGTGGGCATCGTCTACATCGACGAGATCGACAAGATCTCGCGCAAGTCCGACAACCCGTCGATCACCCGGGACGTCTCGGGAGAGGGCGTTCAGCAAGCGCTCCTGAAATTGATCGAGGGGACCATCGCATCGGTGCCGCCCCAAGGCGGCCGCAAGCATCCGCAGCAGGAGTTCCTGCAAGTGGACACTGCCAACATCCTGTTCATCTGCGGTGGCGCGTTTTCCGGCCTCGACAAGGTGATCTTGGACCGTTCGGACAAGGTCAGCATCGGTTTCATGGCGGATCCCGATGTGACCCGGAAGGATCCCAAGACCGTCGGCGAGACGTTGCGCCTGGTGGAGCCGGAGGATTTGATCAAGTACGGCCTCATCCCCGAGTTCGTCGGTCGCCTGCCGGTGGTCGCGACGCTGGAGGAACTCGACACCGACGCGCTCATGCGCATCCTCACCGAGCCGAAGAACTCGCTGACCAAGCAGTACGGCAAGCTGTTCGACATGGAAGGCGTTGAGGTGGACTTCCGTGAAGACGCTCTGCGCGCGGTCGCCAAGAAGGCCATGGAACGCAAGACCGGCGCCCGTGGATTGCGCTCCATCCTCGAGTCCGTGCTGCTCGACACCATGTACGACCTGCCATCGTCGCAGACGGTCGCCAAGGTGGTGGTGGACGAGAGCGTGATCGAGGGTGAGAACGAGCCGATGCTGGTCTACGAGAGCGTACCTCCTGCGGACGACGAAGCGAACGCGGAGTCGGCCTCGAATCCCTGACCTAGGTGTCGTGTTGGGACACGACACTAGTGAACGCTAACGCGTACATTGAGGGTTGACAGAGCACTCGACGCATGGCGGAACCCGCAAAGCTGACCGGCCTCGCCGTCTTGCCCCTGCGCAAGATGGTCATATTCCCCCACGGGATCCACCCGCTGTTTGTCGGCACCAAGCGCTCGATTGCCGCACTCGAGGCTTGCACGGCTGGCGACCAGCGAATTCTGCTGGTGACGAAGCGGGACGAGTCGGTGGAAGAACCGGGCGCGGACGATCTCTACGAAGTCGGTACCGTCGCCACCGTCCTTCAGTTAGTGCCGTTGCCCGACGGTAAGGTCAAGGTGCTCGTCGAGGGGAGCCAGCGCGCGCGCGTCGAGAGTCTGGACACCTCCGGTGAGTACCTGACGGCGGACGTCGCGGGGTTCGACGAGCCCCGCTTGTCGACTGTTGACGCGGAGACCGTCACACGATCGCTGATCGCGCATTTCGAGGAGTTCGCGAAGGTTGCTGACGTTTCCCAGGATGTGATTGCTTCGGCGGCCAGCATCGACGATCCGGCTCGTCTGGTCGACACCATCGCCACGCATGCCCCGCTGCAGTTGGGTGCCAAGCAGGCGATCCTGGAGGCGGTGGATTTCAATGACCGGCTGCAACGCCTGCAGTCCTATCTCGACAGGGAGGTCGAAGCGCGACAGATGGACCGGCGAATCCGCGGCCGGGTCAAGAAGCAGGTGGAGAAGTCCCAGCGCGAGTACTACCTGAACGAACAGATCAAGGCGATCAACAAGGAACTCGGACAACTGTCCGACGCGCCGAGCGAATTCGACAGCCTAGCCGAGCGTATCGACGACGCAGGCATGCCGAAGGAGGCGAGAAAGAAGGCGACGAACGAGCTTGCGAAGCTGAAGCTGATGGCGCCCATGTCGGCCGAGGCCACTGTCGTGCGCAGCTATCTCGACTGGATGCTCTCCATCCCGTGGAAGAAGAAACGCCGCGTTCGTCGGGACCTGAAGGCTGCTCAGCAGATCCTCGACGACGATCACTACGGTCTGGAGGACGTCAAGGAGCGGGTGCTGGAGTATCTGGCCGTGCAGGGACGGGTACAGAAAACCAAGAGCCCGGTGCTGTGCTTGGTGGGTGCCCCGGGTGTCGGCAAGACGTCGCTCGGCGAGTCCATCGCGCGCGCCACCAACCGCAAGTACATCAGGATGGCCCTCGGCGGCGTCCGCGACGAGGCGGAAATCCGTGGCCACCGGCGCACCTATATCGGATCCATGCCCGGGAAGATCCTCCAGAAGATGGCCAAGGCGGGAGTGCGCAATCCACTGTTCCTCTTGGACGAGATCGACAAGATGGGCATGGACATCCGCGGCGACCCGGCCTCCGCGTTGCTCGAGGTGCTCGACCCCGAACAGAACAACACCTTCAACGACCACTATCTCGAGGTCGACTACGACCTGTCCGACGTCTTCTTCGTCTGCACCTCGAACTCGTTGAACGTTCCCCCGGCGTTGCTCGACCGCCTCGAGGTGATCCGCCTTGCGGGCTATACCGAGGACGAGAAGCGGAACATCGCGACGCGTTTCCTGATTCCCAAGCAGCGACGCCTGAACGGCCTCGCCGATGCCGACTTCGGCATCACGGACGACGGCTTGATCCACATCATCCGCTACTACACCAAGGAAGCGGGTGTCCGGGCGTTGGAGCGGGAAATCGCCAAGCTGTGCCGCAAGGTGGTTACCGAACAGGCTCTCGCCGACGGCGACGAGCGCGTTCCCCGGACCATCGACGCGGACGATGTGGAGGCCTACAACGGCGTTCGCAAGTACAACTTCGGGCGGGCCGAAAAGGAAAACCAGGTCGGTGTCGCGACCGGCTTGGCCTGGACCCAGGCGGGCGGCGAACTGTTGAGCATCGAGGCACTGGCGGTGGCCGGGAAAGGCAACCAGATCAAGACCGGCTCGCTCGGAGACGTGATGCAGGAGTCCATCCAGGCTGCGGTGACGTTCGTGCGCAGTCGGGCGGCGTCGCTCGGTATTGCCGAAGACTTCAACGAACGCTTCGATCTGCACATCCACGTGCCGGAGGGGGCCACCCCGAAGGACGGGCCGAGTGCGGGCATCGGCATGTGCACTGCATTGGTCAGCGCCCTGACCGGAATCGGTGTCTCGGCGGATGTGGCCATGACCGGCGAGATCACGCTACGCGGCCAAGTACTGCCCATCGGCGGCCTGAAGGAGAAGCTTCTTGCGGCGCACCGCGGTGGTGTCCAGCGAGTCGTGATCCCGGAGGAGAATGCCCGTGACCTCAAGGAGGTCCCTGACAACGTCAAGGACGATCTCGAGATTCTCCCCGTGGAGTGGATGGACGAGGTGATCGAAATCGCCCTCGAGCGTCGGCCGCAGCCGCGCCCCGTCGGCCAACCTACCGATGCCGATGTCGCGGTGGGTCAGGGGGCGGCGGATGTCGCCCGAGAGGGCGTGATAAGTGAGCACTAGCGCCGCCAAGACGCCTCGCGTGCTCGGCGTCCGGCCCCAGCCGCCCGCCTGCCTATCACCCTGTCCGACTTCGCCGCTGGTGCGCCGAAGTCCGACAGGCTGCTAGGGAAGCTCTGAACGGCATTTCAAGCAGTGCAAGGCACGTACGCATTTGACAGGTTTTTGACGCGACTGCTATAACGCCGCGTGTTTGGGGAGCGGTATAGTTTCTCCAGTGGTGTGTCCACGAGCGTACGGCCTCGGACACGTTGACCCGCAACGGCTACCAGAGGACCTTTGTAAATGAACAAGTCAGAACTAATCGATGTCATTGCCAACGAAGCCGACATCTCCAGGGCTTCGGCGGCACGTGCGCTGGATGCGGCACTCAACGGAATCCGTGGGTCGCTTCAGAGCGGCGAATCGGTCGTCCTGGTCGGGTTTGGCACGTTCCTTGTCCGTGAGCGCTCGGCCCGCACGGGGCGCAATCCGCAGACGGGCGCGACGATTCAGATCGCTGCTTCGAAGGCACCAGCCTTCAAGGCGGGCAAAGCGCTCAAGGACGCTCTCAACTAGAGCTTCCAACGGGGTATCCCTCGCCCCCCAAATGCCGTCACGCCAGCTGGGCCGTAGGGGTCTCGGCGGCTAGGGGTCGTTGCTGCGCGTTGCAGCGTTTGCACAACGCGCGATGGTCAACCGGAGTTCCGACCGATGGTGCTGCAGAAGATGCGTGCAGGCGCCCAGGGCCTTGCAGCAAAGGTCGTGGTGGGCTTGATCGTCTTCGTGCTCGCGGTGACCGGATTCGGTGCTATCCAGTTCTTCTCGGGGGGCGAGCCCATCGTCGCGACGGTGAACGGCGACGACATAACCCAGAGCAGACTTGAACTGGAGACCCAGCGGCAGCGAACTCAACGGCGTGCCGAGCTCGGCGGGGAGGTCCCGGACGAGATTCTCGATCAGTTCGTCAATCGCGAGGCGGTCCTGCAGTCGCTGATCGTCTCGACGCTTGTCGTCCAACTTGCCGACGAACTCGACCTGTCGATCAGCGAACAGGCGATCCAAGCGCGCATCCGCGAGGCCTTCGGAGGGGCCGGCTTCGACGCGGCGGCGTACCGCAACTACCTCGCCAACATGGGGCATACACCGACGTCCTTCCAGGCCGAGTTGGCGGATTCGGAGCTGCGGACGCAACTGAGTTCGAGCCTCGGCGAAACCAGCATCGTCAGCAACCGCGAACAGCGACACGCGGTGCGAATCCTGCGTCAGCGTCGCGACATCGCGTACCTGCTGTTCGACATTGGGTCGCTGGTGGCCGACATCGACGTAACCGAGGCGCAGATCGAGAACCACTACGGTCAGTACCTCGACGACTACATGACCGAGGAACGCTTCGATTTCGACTACGTCCGCTTGCCCCGATCCAGGCTGGAGGGTGAGATCGAGATCGATGACGAGACCGTGCAACTCGCTTATGAGGATGAGGTTGCGACGATGCCTGAACCCCGGCGTCACGTGGCCCACATACTGCTCGAAGTCGGAGCCGAACGCAGCGTCGACGATGCCGTTTCGGCGCTCAGGCGAACGCGAGACGACATCCTGGGCGGTGCGAGCTTCGAGGAACTTGCTGCCGAGTTGTCCGAAGACCCGACCGCCGGCAACGGAGGCGACTTGGGGCTGGTGGGTGCAGGCGTGTTACCTCCGGCGTTCGAGGACGTACTTTCTTCGCTCGAGCCGGGTAGCGTATCGGAACCGGTTCAGACCGAGTTTGGCGTGCATCTCATCAAGCTTGTCGATGTCGAAACGGTGGAGGTCCCGACGTTGGAGGAGCGACGCGATGCGATCACCGCGGATCTTCGCCGTGCGGAAGCGGACCGACGCTTCGCCGAGGCCGAACGGGAAATCGACGAGATCGCCTTCGAGGAGGGAGACTCGCTTGACGCCCTCACGGCCATCCACGGTGGCCTGGCGATTGAGCGTCTGGACGGCGTGATGCGAAATGGCCGCGACGGCGTCCTGAGCGATGCGGCGGTTCACGACGTGGCCTTCAGCGACGAGGTGCTGGTCGAAGGATTCAACAGCCGCGCGGTGGCAACCCCCAACGAGATCGTGGTGATCCGCCTGCGTGACCGTCATCCGAGCGTCGAAAAGCCGCTCGACGAGGTGCGCGACGCCGTTCGCGACGCGGTCGCCCGGGAACGCGCCCGGGCGCTGGTCGAGGAAGCGGCGTTCAATGCGTTGGCGAGATTCGCGGACGGCGCAACGCCCGCGGAGATTGCGGACGAGACAGGTGTCGATTGGCAGCGGGCCGACTCCATGACGCGGGATGCGGCCGATGTGCCCCAGGCGATTCTGACCCTGGCCTTCGAGATGACCGCTCCCTCGCCGGGCGAGCGGCAGTCGGACATCGCGATCCTGGCTGACGGATCCCGGGCCTTGGTGTTGCTCTCCGGCGTGACGCTCGGCGACTACGGAGCGCTCACCGAAGACGAGCGCAACTTCATGGCGCAGAGCTTGGAACAGTTGAGGGCCAGTCAGGACCTAGGTGCGGTGGTGCGCAGCCTCAGAACCGAGGCAAGCATCAACATGATCGAATTCGACAGCACGCCCTGATCGGCGTATGCGTTTTGCCGTAGACGGCACCGTGCTGTCCCGGCAAACTTGGCAGCGGCACGACTCTGGAAGGAACAAGGACGATTCCGTCCATGGAGGCACGGCAGGCGCGCGACGGGCACCGCGTGATCAAACGCGAGCACCACGCCGCGCAAGGCGCGCGGGCTAGGTTTGCGTCGTGGCTTGACGACCCCTCCGGACAGCGGTTGCTCTGTGACGAGCGAGAAGTGATGCGCAAGGTGGCGCGCCAGCTTCACGGCGATGTGCTGGTGTGGATAGGTCCGCGACTCGACATGCTCGACACCACGGCGCGAAGCATGGTTCGCCAGCGGGTATTCGTTGCCGACAACGGTATCGACGCACGTCCCGCGGACTCGCAGGCGCACGCCGACAACGGTTTCGATGTAATCGGCGCCGACTCCGCGCAACTGCCCTTCGCGCCCGGGAGCGTCGACGCCGTGGTGCTCCACCATGCATTGGACATGGCTTGTGATCGACGTGCTGCGCTGCGTGAAGCCGAGCGGATTCTCAAGCCCGGCGGGCGGCTCGTGGTGATTGGATTCAATCCCCTGAGCCTGTGGTCCTTGGCGAAGCAGCGGGGACCGCTGCGCGACCTTCGGTCGATCAGTGTGCCGCGCCTGCACGAGTGGCTTGGGCTGCTCGGCCTTGAGCGTGAGACGCGCACGATCTACCTCAATTTTCGCTCGGCATTGCCGGTGACACTGGACGGAGGTGGTTGGCGGGCGGCGAGCGATTGGCTCAACCGTATTCAGCCGCCGGTCGGTGGCGTCTATCTGGTAGTCGCGCGCAAGGTGGGCTTTGCGTTCATCGCCGAGCGTCGTCAGGGAGCCGCTCGGCGTCTCAAGTCGACGGCCCCGGTCTTGCCCAATCCGACCCGGATCAAGGCTCGATCGGACATCGCGGCGCGTTTCGAATGACCGAACCCGTGGAGATCTTCACCGATGGTGCCTGCCGCGGCAATCCCGGACCGGGTGGCTGGGCGGCACTGCTACGGTTTGGGGACGCCGAAAAGTCCATCAGCGGGGCCGAACCACGCACCACCAACAACCGCATGGAGTTGGTGGCGGCGATCGAAGGCCTGGCCGCACTTAGTCGACCGGCCCGGGTCGTGCTCACCACGGACTCCGAATACGTCCGCCAAGGCATCACGAACTGGATTCATGCCTGGAAGCGACGCGGCTGGAAGCGTGCCAACAAGCAGCCGGTGTTGAACGTCGATCTCTGGCGCCGGCTCGATGCCCTGGATGGTCGGCACGACGTACGTTGGCAGTGGGTCAAGGGCCATAGCGGCCATGTGGAGAACGAGGCGGTGGATCAGGCGGCGAACCAGGCCATCGACCGGATGCTCGCGGCAGCCGCTGCAGAAGGCGACGAAGCGTGAGGCAGGTCGTTCTGGATACGGAGACCACGGGTCTTGAGACCGAGCGAGGTCACCGGGTAATCGAAGTCGGGGCGGTGGAAATCGTCGATCGCAAGCTGACCGGCAACCGCCTGCAGCTCTACATCGACCCGGAACGCGAGATCGACGATGCCGCCTTCGGTGTCCACGGGCTGGATGCGGCTTTCCTCTCGGACAAGCCCAAGTTCGCCGAGGTCGCGGACAGATTGGTGGAGTTCGTCGACGGCGCGGAGGTCATCATCCACAACGCGCCGTTCGACTTGGCGTTCATCGACTACGAGTTTTCGCTGCTCGAACGGGACGGGGTGAAGAGCCTTCAGGACATCTGTACGGTCACCGACTCGATGGCCTTGGCGCGGCGCAAACACCCCGGTCAGATGGTTGGCTTGCCGGCCCTCTGCCGTCGCTACGGTGTTGACGATTCCGCCCGGGAGTTGCATGGCGCGCTGCTCGACGCGGAAATTCTCGCCGACGTCTACCTGAAGATGACCGGTGGCCAGACCTCGCTGTTCGGCGAGGAGGCCGCCTCCCAGGATATGGGCGAGACCGAAATCAGCCGGCTTCCCGAAGACCGGCCACCGGTGCCCGTACTACGGGCGACGCCGGAGGAACTGAGCAATCACGAAACCTACCTGGACGCGTTGGATGCCGAAGCGGACGGCGGCGCGGTCTGGCGCAGACCTGCGTAGGACCGCCGACGCTGCGTTGGCAGACTACAGCAGCCAGGTCACGCAGACCCAGCCGGTGATGCCCATGGTGAAGGTGTATGGCAGGGCCATGATGACCATGCGCCCGTAGGACAGGCGGATCAGCGGTGCCAGCGACGAGGTCAGCAGGAACAGGAAGGCGGCCTGGCCGTTGGGCGTGGCCACGCTGGGGATGTTGGTGCCGGTATTGATGGCCACCGCCAGAAGGTCGAACTGGCCCCGCGTAATGACGCCGGCGTCGAAAGCCGTCTCCACCTCGCCGATGTAGACCGTCGCGACGAAGACGTTGTCGCTGATCATCGACAGGACGCCGTTGGCGATGTAGAAGACCCCGGGCTGCTGCCTCGCCGGTAGTTCGAGCACGTACTCGATCACCGGCTGGAACAGTCCCTGGTCGGATATCACCGCGACGATGGCGAAGAACACGCACAGGAGCGCCGTGAATGGGAGTGCCTCCTCGAAGGCGTGGCCGATGCGGTGTTCCTCGACGATGCCGTTGAAGGCCGTCTGCAGCACGATGATCGAGAGGCCGACCAAACCAACCTCGGCGACGTGGAACGCCAGCGCGAATACCAGGAACACCGCGGCGATCGCTTGGACCACCAATCGGGCGTTGTCCTGCCGAGTGCGCTTGGCGGATTCCTCCACATCGTAATTCCGCAGAACTTCCAGCACGGGAAGCGGGATGGCGGCGCCGTAGCTGAACCACTTAAGCCTTTCCAGCAGCAGGCAGGTGGCGAGCCCGACCGCGAGCACGGGCATCGTGACCGGGACCATGCGTATGAAGAACTCCATGAATTCCCAGCCCATCTTGTCCGCGATCAGGATGTTCTGGGGCTCCCCAACGATGGTAGTGACGCCGCCGAGCGCCGTGCCCACCGCCGCGTGCATGACGAGATTGCGCAGGAAGGCGCGAAAGCGCTCCATCTCCTCCGGGTTCAAGAGCTCCTCGTCCCGGTCCTCCTCGGACTCGACGGCCCGGTCGATCGCCGCGGGCGCGACCGCGACCCGGCGGTACACCGAGTAGAAGCCCACGGCGACGCTGATCACTACGGCGGTCACCGTGAGCGCGTCGAGAAACGCGGACAGGATCGCCGCGACCAGGCAGAAGAGGAACGACAGGAGGAGCTTGCTGCGCACCTTCACCAGCAGTTTCGTGAACGTGAACAGCAGCAGTTCCTTCATGAAGAAGATCCCGGCCACCATGAAGACTAGGAGCAGAATCACCTTCAGGTTGTCCTCGACCTCATGGTAGACATGCCCGGGCGTGGTCATGCCGAGTGCCAGGGCCTCGATCGCAAGCAGTCCGCCCGGCTGAAGCGGGTAGCACTTGAGCGCCATGGCCAGCGTGAAGATGAACTGCAGGACCAGCACCCAGCCGGCGACGTAGCCGCCGAGCAACAGATACAGGAAAGGATTGGCCGCCAGGAAGCCGACGATCGTCCACTTGTACCAACGCGGCGCGTCGCCGAGGAAGTTCGTCCAATAGGCTCCCCACCAGACGGAGTCGCGGAAACCTGTTGACTGGGCCATGCGCCCTCCTATCGTCAGCCAGCGTGAGCCGGGCACACCACGACCTTGGACTTGCCGCGCAAGCGGCCAATCCGACACACTCGTGAGGATGAGCCTTGAACGGCGCGAGTATAGCAACACGTAGGTACAGCTTTTGTCCGAAGCACTCGAAGCATTTGATGCACGTCCCTCCAAGTTCATCTCCGAGACCCAACCCCCGACAGGCCTGGATGTCGCGGATGCCTTGTACTTCGTCTGCGTCGGCGATGATCTGCTGTCCATCAGCGAGCAGGGGATTCCCCGCCCGATCACAGCCGACGAGTTTCGCTGGGTGGACCTGGAGGTCGCCTACAAGCATTACCTCGGACGATGGGAGAACCGCGCCTGCTTCGCGCTCGATGCCTCCGGCACGGTGCCCGAAGGATTCGCTGCGACCGGGCTCCGCGCTTGGCTCGGCCGGGTCGAGCCCGACTTCTTCGCCTTGGCCGGACGCGCCAAGCAGATCGTCGATTGGCATCGGAACCACCGTCATTGCGGACGTTGCGGCACCCACACGGAAGACCACTCCAGGGACCGTGCGAAGGTCTGTCCCGCCTGCGGCGCCACCACCTATCCGCGCCTGTCGCCGAGCATCATCGTGCTGGTGCGCAACGACGAGGAGATGCTGCTTGCCCGCAACGCGGCGTGGCCCACGAGCATGTTCTCGACCCTTGCCGGATTCGTCGAGCCGGGGGAGTCCATCGAGCAGACGGTGCACCGGGAAGTCGCGGAAGAAGTGGGGATCCGGGTAACCAACCTGCGCTATCTGGGAAGTCAGCCTTGGCCGTTCCCCAATTCCCTCATGCTGGGATTCCACGCCGACTACGCGGGGGGTGAGATCGTCTGCCACGACGGCGAGATCGCCGAAGCGCGCTGGTTCCACCACCGGCAACTGCCCAACGTGCCGGCTGGAACGGCGATCTCGCGCTGGCTGATCGACGCCTTCGTCGAGGAGATGAAGGCGAAGGCCTGACCAGTCTACGGCGGCGGTGTGACGTCGCCCGATCCGAACAGCCCGAGCAACACGAACGCTAAGGGCAGATGGCCATCCGCCCGAAAAGCGCCGGCCATGAATGCATCCATCGGACTCTCCGTACCCCCGAGGACGGCGACCGCCCTCTCGACGGTGTCGAAGCTGAACGTCACGTCGGCTTCGTTGGGTGGGTCGAAGCGCAGCGCGCCGTTTTCGACGGCGAACGTCGTCAACCGTCTGCCGCCTGCGACCAGGGTGATCGTGAGGTCGACGTCGGGCGCCACGGCCGCCTGAAACCGCCGCTCAAGGAACGCGCGAAAGTCCATCTGGCGATTATTGCGGATTCGGCACGCCGTTTGACCTTTGACCTTGCCGCTGGCGCCGCAAGCTCAAAACGGCTGATAGAATCCCCGCCCTTTCCCCGAGGACCATCCCCCCGATGGAAGTGCTCTTCGACTATCTTGGATTTCTCGCCAAGACCGCCACCATCGTGGTCGCGTTCCTAATCGTCATGTCGGCGATCGCGGGTGCCGCCGCGCAACGATCCATGCGGCCGCCGCCGATGGGCCATATCCAGGTCGTGCGCATCAACGAACTGCTCCATGACATGCGCCGGGCGATCGAGGAGGCCGCGATGTCCCGCTCCCTCGTCAAGAAGCAACGCAAGCTGGATGCCAAGGCACGCAAGAAGCGATCGGGCGAGACCCGCCGCAGGGTGTTCGTGTTGAACTTCGACGGCGACCTGACGGCCAGCGCAGTGGACTCGTTGCGGCGGGAAATATCGGCCGTCCTGGCGACCGCCGGCGAGGACGACGAGGTGGTGGTGCGAGTCGACAGTGCCGGCGGCATGGTCCACGGCTACGGCCTGGGTGCATCCCAGTTGGCGCGCATTCGAAGTGGCGGCATCAAGCTCACGGTGGCGGTAGACAAGATCGCCGCGAGCGGTGGCTACCTGATGGCATCCGTGGCCGACCGGATCCTGGCGGCGCCGTTTGCCGTGGTGGGCTCGATCGGCGTGCTGGCGCAGATACCCAACGTGCACCGGCTGTTGAAAAAGCACGATGTGGACGTGGAGATACTGACGGCGGGCCGCCACAAGCGGACGCTGGACTTTCTGGGCGAGAACACCGAGGAAGGCCGGGAAAAGCTGCGCGAAGAGCTGCACGATGTCCACGGGCTGTTCCAGGACTTCGTGGCCACGTACCGTCCCAGCCTGGACCTCGAAGCGGTGTCCACGGGCGAGGCCTGGTACGGTCAACGCGCCCTCGATCGCTCGCTGGTCGACGAACTCGCCACCAGCGACGAATACCTGATTGCGGCCTCGGAGGATGCCGACGTGTTCGAGGTCTCCTGGGTTCAGCCGAAGCGACCGATCGAGCGACTGGTTGGCCAGGCATCGCTCGGCGTCGGCAGAATCGTGGAGAAGCTCGTGGATCGAACAATGGGAGGAATCCGATGAGCGAGTTCCGTGCGTTCCGGATCGACCGGACCGAGGATCGCCAGTATCCGAGGAGTATCGTCACCCGCGACACGGGCGAGTTGCCCGAGGGCGATTTGCTGATTGACGTGGCGTACTCGTCGCTTAACTACAAAGACGCACTATCGGCGACGGGCAATCCCGGTGTGACCCGCAACTTCCCGCATACGCCAGGCATCGATGCTGCGGGGAGGATCGTTGAGTCCGATTCTGACGAGTTTCGAACCGGGGACGAGGTGATCGTCATCGGCTTCGACCTCGGCATGAACACCCCGGGCGGATTCGCTCAGAAGATCCGGATCCCGGCGTCCTGGGCCGTGGCGATGCCCGAGGGCCTCGATCCGCGCTCAAGCATGATCCTGGGAACCGCGGGATTCACGGCGGCGCTGTGCGTCGACAAGCTGGAGGGTGCCGGCATGACGCCGGACGGCGGTCCCGTGCTGGTCACCGGCGCCACCGGCGGCGTCGGCTCGGTGGCCGTGAAGCTGCTCGCCAAGCTCGGCTACGAGGTCCATGCGGCGACCGGCAAGACCGACCGCCACGACTATCTCCGCGGCCTCGGGGCGGCTGCGGTTGTCGGCCGAGAGGATCTCGAGGCTGGAGCCGAGAGGCCGCTGCTCCGAGAAACCTGGGGCGGCGTGGTGGACACGGTAGGTGGCCAGATACTGGTCAACGCGTTGAAGTCCCTGCGCTACGCCAAGAGCGCGGCCGCGTGCGGGTTGGTGGCCTCGCCGGACCTGCCAGCCTCGGTGTTCCCGTTCATCCTGCGCCACGTCAATCTGCTCGGTATCGACTCGGTGGAGCTGCCGCTCGCGGAGAAGGTGCGGATCTGGGGCAGGCTGGCCGGGCCGTGGGCTCTCGACGGACTGGAGGAACTGGCTGAGGACTTGACGCTCGACACGCTGTCGGACGCCATCGACCGCATTCTCGCGGGTAGGATGGTAGGCCGGGGCGTGGTAGATCCGCAGTCGTGATCCGATCCATCCCAGCTCTTTTGCTGTGCGTGGTCGTCGCCTGCAGCCCCGCCCCGCCGAATCCGGTAACGGACGAGGAGGACGGTGCTGACCCGGCGATCGAGACCGAGGCCCCGCTAACCGTGGACACCAAGTTCGGCCACTTCGCCTTTGCCGAGACATCGGCGGCGCTGGGAGATGCCGGTGGCTATCGCGACACGGGCCGGGTCGTGCAACTGCGCACCGAAGCGGCGGACGCGTTCGTGGCGATGCAGAAAGCCGCCGGGGACGAGGGAGTGAGTCTCGTGCCGATCTCGGGGTATCGGACCTTCGCCTACCAGGACGGGCTCTTCGGCAGGGCCATCGGCCGCTACGGAAGCCCGGAGGAGGCCGCGGTGTGGGTGGCACCACCCGGCTACTCGGAGCACCACACGGGACTCGCGCTCGACATCGGCGACCTGGATCATCCAGAGACCGATGTGGAGGTATCTTTCGAGGAGACCCCGGCGTTCGAGTGGTTGAAGAACAATGCGGACCGTTTCGGATTCGAACTGTCGTTCCCCGTCGGCAATCCCCAGGGGGTCTCCTACGAGCCCTGGCATTGGCGTTTTGTCGGCGAACTGTCGCCCTAGGGGCGACCCTTGTGGTCGCCCGTCTCGGCCTAGTCAGTCCCGACGCAGGTCGGCGCTGATGGCGATGGGACTCGGGTAGCGGAACACGACGAGGTAGCTCGACACCAACAGCGTCAGCACCGTCGCGCCCTGGACGACGTGGGCGGCTTCGCCGGAGATCAACGCCGTTCCGGCAACGAACACCAGCAGCAGCGAGAACTCGCTCGCTTGGCCCAAGCGGTAGCCGACCTCACGGGACACGCTGTCGGGCTCCTTCTGCCACCGGAGCAGTGCCCGGAACACCGGTGGCTTGACGACGACCAGGATCAGGGCAAGCAGCAGCGTCGGCAGCCACACGTGGAGCATCAATGCCGGATCGATGGCTGCGCCGACCGAGAAGAAGAACAACACCAGGAAGAAATCCCTCAACGGACGGAGATTCTCGGTGATGTACTGGGCGATCGGCGAGTTCGCAAGGGAAACACCAGCGACGAATGCGCCGATCTCCCAGGAGAGATACATGTGATGCGACAGGCTCGCGACGCCCAGGCACCAGCCCACGGCGAGCAGGAAGGTGAATTCCTGGTAGACGTCGAAACGCGTCAACAGCGGCACGATGCCGAACCGTACGCCGAGGTAGGCGACCGCCGCGACCACGGGCAGCGCGACGACCACCGTGAGCGTGGTCGCCAGCACACCGCCTTGGGTGTCAAGCCCGGCGAGCACGAGCAGCGCGACGATGGCAATGAGGTCCTGGATCAGCAGCAGGCTGATCACGATCTCGCCGATGTGGCGATGGTGCAGGGCGGTCGTCGGCAGCAGTTTTATGCCAAGGATCGTGCTTGAGAACACGCATGCCGTTCCGGTGATGGCTGCCTCGATCCAGGTAAACCCGAACAGCGTCATCACCCCGAAGCCGATGCCGAAAAACACCGCCGTGCTGGCGATCGCGGTCAGCACGGATTCGCCGACCATGTCCTTGAGCTTGGTGGGTGGCAGATCGAGACCGACCAGGAACAGCAGGAACATGATGCCGATCTCGCCCACCTCGGCCAGCACGCGGTCGTCGGTGATGAGCGCGAAGCCGTGGGGACCGACCAGGCAGCCGAGGACGATGTAGGCGACGATCAGCGGTTGCCGGGTGTAGAGCGCCAACGCTGCCAGTGCGGCCGCACCGGTGAAGATGACGAAGAACGACTCGACGATGCCGACGTGCATGGTGACAATTTAGCTTGATTAGCGCCCCGTAGGGGCGATCCTCAAGCGTTAACTTCCGATCACAGCCGGCGATGAGCAGCTGCGTGCCGCCTCGTCCGGCTGCTGTTCGTCACCCGGGCGCTCGAGCGGACGGTTGACAGGCCCAACGCCGGCGTCCCGGCACGGTAGTAGCAGACGTCGCAGACGGAACATCGCCCTATTCAAAGGCGGTAGCGGGATGTCGGGAGGCCGGCGGCTCGCAAACGCCAGGCGGTGATGGTGAGGTCGCCACTAGCCGGCGACAAGATTGGTTTGATACACCCTTCGCCCCGCGACCCGGTTGACGGGGTTGTCCACGCCTTGTCCACGGCGCCGGTCCCCGATGATGAAAAGGCGCGGTGGTCAAGGGGTGGACAACCCTGGCCGACACCCTTGCCGACAAGCCAACGCCGCGAACATCGCCCTTTTCAACCGGCCGGCATGTCGGGTTGCCCACCCTTTGCCCACCGTTGCCTTGTTTGCTTGAGGAGCGGCCCCCGTGGACAAAGCGTGGACAACCCGACCGAACATCGCCCCATTCAAACACGTCGGCAAGTTGCGTTTTCTCGAAATACTGTGGGGGCGACCCTCGTGGTCGCCCGTCTTCGCCCACGCACGCCGCCGGTTCTCCCATACGGGCGAGGGCGCACCTTCGGCGCGGCAGTCTCACCCACACGGGTCAGTGCATTCACGCTCGTTTGCCTAGCAGTCGGCGGCCGGCGCAGCGAAGCGTCGGGGACGACTTTGGAGCGCTACGGTCCAAGTGCCACGCGTCGAAACGCGGGCAAGGGTTCTCTCACTGACCCTTGGTAGTGGTCGCTCATCCGCGCCATGCAGGCGATGGCCACCTCCGCCTGGCGGCGGTCGGGCAGGACGAAAGCGTTGAAGCCCGAGCGGTGCATGTACTCGGTGAGGTCGGCGAGCACGTCGCCGAAGGCTCTGAGCTCTCCGCGGAAGCCGTAGCGGCCGCGGAGCAAAGCGCCGAGCGTTAGCCCCCGACCATCGGCAAACGCCGCAAAGCGTACCGCGACCACCGGTGCCTCAAGTATCTCCGGGACGAGTTCTTCGACTGCACGGTCGCCATCCACCCACGCTCCGGCACCTTCCGGCGAGCGTTTCCAGGCATCGAACGGTGCGATCAAGCCAGGTCGCGCCGGTTCCTCCTCGACCAGCGTCCAAGGGTCCGCGACGATGCGGCCGTCCCTAACCAGCACGGGCCGATCTCGCGGCTCGAGGTTGGGTATCCCGGGCGGACAGTCTGGTCACTGCTTGGGTAGAGGACCGGGGACGGCCGTTCTCGGCGGAGTAGACGCGTTCCTTGAACGGCTCGATGCCGATGCGGCGCACCGTGTGCAGAAAGGCTTCTCCCTCGAAGCGCCGCTCTAAGTAGACGTCGAGGATCTTCTCGACGACGTCGGGTACCTCGGCGCGTCCGAACGAGGGGCCGAGGATTCGCCCGAGCGAGGCATCCTCGGCTTGGTTGCCGCCGACGGAGATTTGGTAGAACTCCTCGCCCCGCTTGTCCACGCCGAGGATGCCGATGTGGCCCACGTGGTGGTGGCCACAGGCGTTCATGCATCCCGAGATGTTGATGTCGAGGGGCCCTAGGTCGTGCAGGTAGTCGTAGTCGTCGAAACGGCGCTGGATGGCCTCTGCGACAGGGATCGACTTGGCATTGGCCAGGGCGCAGAAGTCGCCGCCGGGGCAGCAGATCATGTCGGTGAGCAATCCCGCGTTCGCCTGCCCGAGCATGGCTTCGCGGGCGAGGTCGAAGAGTGTACGCAGATCGCGTTGGGGGACGTCGGGCAGGACGAGGTTCTGCTCGTGGGAGATCCTCACTTCGCCGAAGCCGAAGCGTTCGGACCAATCCGCCACGGCGTCCATCTGTTCGTCTGTTACGTCCCCCGGCGGCACGCCCGTGGCCTTGGTCGACAGCGTGACGACGGCGTACCCGGCTCGCTTGTGGGGTGCGACGTTGTGGCGCATCCAGGTGTTGAACGCCGGGTCTTGCAACCGCTGTCGAGCCAGCAGTGCCGGTTGGTCGGCAAGATCCTCGTAGGCCGGCGGCGCGAAACAGGCCCGGATGCGGCGGACCTCGGTCGCTGGCAACGTGCTCGGACCGTCCTTGAGATGTGCCCACTCGGCATCGACGCGCTCTCGGAACGTCTCAGGCGTCATGGCACGAACCAGGATCTTGATCCGTGCTTTGTACTTGTTGTCGCGTCGCCCATAGCGGTTGTACACGCGCAGGATGGCCTCGAGGTAGGACAGGAGATGTTCCTCCGGCAGCCCCTCGCGAATCAGGCTGCCGATCACCGGCGTGCGGCCGAGCCCGCCGCCGACCAGGAAGTCAAAAAGCGGGGCGCCGTCGTCGCCACGGCGCACGCGGATGCCGATGTCGTGAACGTGCGTCGCGGCGCGGTCCGACTCGGCGCCGTTGACGGCGATCTTGAACTTCCGCGGCAGCCAGTCGAACTCCGGATGGTAGGTCGACCACTGACGGATGATCTCGCAGTAGGGGCGGGCATCGACGATCTCGTCTTCGGCCACTCCCGCGAACTGGTCCGTGGTGACGTTGCGGATGCAACTGCCGCTGGTCTGGATGCAGTGCATCTGGACCTCGGCGAGGCGTTCGAGGATGTCGGGTACATCTGTGAGTTCCGGCCAGTTGATCTGCACGTTCTGGCGCGTCGACAGATGCCCGTAGCCGCGGTCGTAGTCCCGAGTGATGGCGGCGATGGCGCGTAGCTGGGTAGCGCTCAGCAAGCCGTAAGGCACGGCGATTCGCAGCATCGGCGCAAGCCTTTGAATATAAAGGCCGTTGCGCAGACGAAGCTGCTGGAACGCATCATCGGAGAGCTCTCCGCTGAGAAATCGCCTGGTCTGATCACGGTACTGCTCGACCCGTTCCTCGACGAATCGCTGGTCGAAGGCGCTGTATTGGTACATGTCGGCAGCCGGCAGTGGATTTCGGGCGACGCGAAACGTTGCCAGAAATCGCGCCCGGGGAGAAACAACGAAACGGACTATGGATAGAACGGAATGAGAGACGCGAACGCTAGCGTTCGCCCCGAGAATTCGCTGCGCGGTGGACTGCTACGGGCGCGAGAACGACAGCCAGCGGCCGGCTTCCCCGGGTTCGACGCCCCTGCGCCTCGCGTAGTCCGCGAGCTGATCGTCGCCGACGCGGCCGACGCCGAAGTACTTCGCTTCGGGATGGGAGAAGTACCAGCCGGCGACCGTGGACGCGGGCCACATGGCGAAATTCTCAGTCAGCTTCGCACCGATCCGGCGTGTCGCGTCGAGAAGCTCGAACAGCGTGGACTTTTCGGTGTGGTCCGGACAGGCCGGATACCCCGGCGCTGGTCGGATGCCGCGGTACTTCTCGGCGATCAACTCTTCGTTGGTCAGTTCCTCGTCCGCAGCGTAGCCCCACAAGGTCTTGCGCGCGCGTTGGTGCAAGGCCTCGGCGAACGCCTCCACTAGGCGGTCGGCTAGAGCCTTGACCATGATGGACCGGTAGTCGTCCGTCTCCGTTTGCTCGTCGGCGCCGCCTACGCTGACCGCGAAGCCGCCGATGTAGTCGGGTAGCGGTCGGGGTGCCACGAAATCGGCCAGTGACAGGTTGACGGCGGCGCTCGCGCTCTGCTGGCGCAGGTGGTGCAGACGAGCGCGGGCATCCGTGCGCGCCTCGTCCGTCCAGACGTCGACATCGCCGTCGTCGCGGCGGTTCGCGGGCCAAAATCCGACCACGCCCTGCGCGGTCAGGAGCCGGCCGTCGACGATCTCGTCGAGCATCGACAAGGCATCGCGGTGCACCTCCGTGGCGGCGGTGCCGACCACGGGGTCGCTCAGGATCGCCGGGAATCGGCCCGCGAGTTCCCAAGTGCGAAAGAACGGCGTCCAGTCGATGTAGGCAATCAACTCGGCGACGGGGAAATCGTCGAAGGAGCGCAGCCCGAGAAAGGTCGGTGGCGGCGGCTGGTAGTCCTCCCAGGGAAAGTCCAGCCCACGCTTGGCTGCTTCCGCATAGGCGCGCAGCGGACGGTTCCGGCGTCCCGCAGCGTTGCGTTCGCGCACCGTCGTGTAGTCGTCGGCGATGTCGGCAAGGAAACCCTCGCGCCGATCCTCGGACATCAACGACTGACACACGCCAACGCTGCGCGATGCATCCGTGACGTAGACCACGGGGCGCTCGTAGGCGGGGTCGATCTTCACCGCCGTGTGGGCCTTGGAGGTCGTCGCCCCGCCGATCAGCAGCGGGATCGTCATGCCGCGTCGCTGCATCTCCGTGGCGACGTGGACCATTTCTTCCAGCGACGGCGTGATCAGGCCCGACAAGCCCACCATGTCGGCATCGAGTTCAACTGCGGTATCGAGGATCTTTTCCGCCGGGACCATGACGCCGAGGTCGTGCACCTCGTAGTTGTTGCATTGCAGGACCACGCCGACGATGTTCTTGCCGATGTCGTGGACGTCGCCCTTCACCGTCGCCATGACGATCTTGCCGTTGTTCTCCCGTTGCGCCGTGCCCGGTGCCCCGCTCTTCTCGGCCTCGATGAAGGGGACGAGATGGGCAACGGCCCGCTTCATAACGCGCGCGCTCTTGACCACTTGGGGGAGAAACATCTTGCCGGCGCCGAACAGGTCGCCCACCTTGTCCATGCCGTCCATCAGTGGCCCTTCGATGACCTCGATGGGTCGCGAGGCGGCGAGCCGGGCTTCCTCGGTGTCCTCGACGATGTGGCGGTCGATGCCGTTGACCAACGCGTGGCTAAGCCGTTCTTCCACGGACGTCTGCCGCCACTCGTTCTGGCGCGCCTCGGCGTCGGGGTCCCGTTCGCCTCCCGTGCCGGTGTAGCGCTGGGCGATCGCGAGCAACTGCTCGGTAGCGTCGTCGCTCCGATTCAGCACGGCATCCTCCACCGCCTCCTTGAGGTCGGTCGGGATGTCCTCGTAGATCGCCAGTTGGCCAGCGTTGACGATTCCCATGGTGAGACCCGCTGCGATCGCGTGGTAGAGGAACACCGCGTGGATGGCTTCGCGCACGCGGTCGTTGCCCCGGAACGAGAAGGAGATGTTGCTGACCCCGCCCGAGGTGTGGGTGAGGGGATAGTTCGCCTTGATCCAACGTACCGCCTCGATGAAATCCCGACCGTAGTTGCTGTGCTCCTCGATGCCCGTGGCGATGGCGAAGATGTTGGGATCGAAGATGATGTCCTCGGGCGGGAAGCCGGTTTCCTCGACGAGCAGCCGGTAGCAGCGGGCGATGATTTCCTGGCGCCGTTTCAGGGAATCCGCCTGGCCGCTCTCGTCGAACGCCATGACGATCACGGCGGCGCCGTAGCGGCGGCACAGTCGAGCCTGCTCGAGGAATGGATCCTCGCCCTCCTTCAAGCTGATCGAGTTGACCACGCACTTGCCTTGGACACAGCGCAAGCCCGTCTCGATGACGCGCCAGTCGCTGGAATCGATCATCACCGGCACACAGGCGATATCCGGCTCGGTCATGGCGAGGTCGAGAAACCGCTGCATGGCGGCCGGACCGTCGGTCATACCCTCGTCCATGTTGATGTCGATGATTTGGGCGCCGTTCTCCACCTGTTGGCGCGCGACGTCCAGCGCGGCGGGAAAGTCGTCCGCCTTGATCAGCCTCCGGAAACGCGCCGAGCCGGTCATGTTCGTGCGTTCGCCGACATTGACGAATAGCGAGTTCGCGTCGATCTCCAGCGGCTCAAGGCCCGACAGCGAAAGGGTCTGACGGTGCGGCTCCACCCGTCGCGGGGATGCGTGTCGCGCGCGTTCGGCGAGCGCGCGGATGTGCTCCGGCGTGGTCCCGCAGCAGCCGCCCACCAGGTTCACCATGCCCCTGTCCATGAAGTCGCCGACGGTCTCCGACATCTCCTCCGGCGTCTCGTCGTAGCCGCCGAACTCGTTGGGCAGACCGGCATTGGGGTGCACGCTCACGTAAGTCGTGGCGACGTTGGCCAGGGCTTCGACATGGGGTCGCAGGGCTTCGGAGCCAAGCGCGCAGTTGAGCCCCACGATCAACGGTTCGGCATGGCGGATCGAATGCCAGAACGCTTCAGGCGTCTGCCCGGAAAGGGTCCGTCCGCTGGCATCGGTAATGGTTCCCGAAACCATGATCGGCAAGCACCGGCCGGTCTCGGCGAAAACGTCGTCCAGCGCGAACAGCGCGGCCTTGGCGTTCAAGGTGTCGAACACGGTTTCGATCAATACGAGGTCGGCCCCACCGTCGACGAGCCCGCGTGCGGCTTCGCCGTAGGCCTCGACAAGGTCGGTGAAACGGACGTTGCGTGCTCCCGGGTCGTTGACGTCGGGGGAGATGCTGGCCGAACGGTTGGTGGGTCCGAGCACGCCGGCTACCCACCGGGGCTTGGCGTCGTCGGCGAATTCGTCCACCGTTCGGCGGGCGATCTCCGTCGCAGCGACGTTCATCTCGTAGACCGCGTCCTCCAGCCCGTAGTCCGCCTGGGCGATGCGGGTGGACGAGAACGTATTCGTCTCGACGATGTCCGCGCCGGCCTCGAGGTAGGCACGGTGGGTGGCCTCGACCACATCGGGCCGAGTGAGGGAGAGCACGTCGCCGTTGCCCTTGAGCGGCGTGTTGTGGCCCCGGAACCGCTCGCCCCGGAAGTCCTCTTCCTGCAGGCGGAAGCCCTGCTGCATGGTGCCGGTGGCACCATCGAGTACCAGTAGGCGCTCCGCCAGCGCTTGCGCCAGGGGATGACTCATCGATCAGGATCGAGCTGTTTCGGAACCGGCCATCGTACGCGACCAAGATCTTCGCGGATTGAACCGCGGTGGTGCGGCGGGTGAGCGGACTTCATGCGTTGCACCGCGCGCGATAAACGGGTTAACTATACCCGACTAATTTTGTCGGATTTGCCATGGTCGACATCTCTCAGGCGGCTCAAGCGTATCTGCGCGAACTACTCGCCAAGCAGGAAACCGGCTGCGGCATCCGCATGTTCGTGGCGCAGCCGGGAACCCCCCATGCCGAGACCTGCATCGCCTACTGCCGACCGGGCGAACAGCAGGACGACGACTCGCCGGTGGAATACGACGGCTTCACCGCCTGGTTCGAAGCCCGTAGCGAAGCGTATCTGGTCGATGCCGTGGTGGACTTCCAGGAAGACCGCATGGGCGGACAGTTGACGATCAAGGCGCCCAATGCGCGGGTGCCGAGCGTGGATGAGAACTCGCCCCTGGAGGACCGCATCAACTACGTGCTCTACAACGAGATCAACCCCGGGCTCGCCGCGCACGGTGGTCAGGTGACCTTGGTGGAGGTGGTCGAAGACTCGACGGCCGTACTGCAGTTCGGTGGCGGCTGCCAAGGATGCGCAGCGGTGGACATCACCCTCAAGCAAAGCGTCGAACGCTCGCTCATGGAGCAGATTCCGGAGTTGACCGCGATCCGCGACGTCACCGACCACACCATGACGGACAACGCCTACTACCGGTAGCGCGCGCCCGCTGACGCGGGCGCGTTTCGAGAATGCTCCGCATGCGTCTCGCGAGTACGCGAGCCGTTTCGAGAATGCTACGCATGCGTCTCGCGAGTACGCGAGCCGTTTCGAGAATGCTCCGCATGCGTCTCGCGAGTACGCGAGCCGTTTCGAGAATGCTACGCATTCTCGGGGTCTTGGAACCTACCGTGCGTAATTTACGACGCCATGGCCGGGGCAAGGCGCGTGAGCAATGGTTGCCGCAACGCTGTCGCGAGGTTGCGCAGGGCGGTCTCGGTGTCGCTCCAGCCGAGGCACGCGTCGGTGATCGACACCCCGTAGGCAAGGTCGCGGCCATCCCCGAGTTCCTGGCTGCCGGCGGCGATGTTGCTTTCCATCATGACGCCCACGATGGACCGGTCTCCCGCCGCGATCTGCTCGGCAACCGCGTCGAGGACGAGGTGCTGACGCTGGTGGTCCTTGTTGGAGTTGCCGTGGGAGCAGTCCACGACGATGTTGTCCGATAGGCCCGCTGAGGTCAGTGCTTCCCTGCAGCGGCGCACGGCGTCGACGTCGTAGTTGGGTCCGCTGCTACCGCCGCGCAGCACGATGTGGGCGTTGGCGTTGCCGCGTGTCTCGATTAGGGCGACGCGACCGTCGACGTCGATTCCGAGGGTCCGATGAGGGCTGCCGACGGACTTCAGGGCGTTGATGGCGACCGTGAACGACCCGTCCGTGCCGTTCTTGATGCCGACGGCCGACGACAGGCCGGATGCCATCTCGCGGTGGGTCTGGGACTCGGCCGTGCGCGCCCCGATCGCGGACCAGGTGACGAGATCCTGGAGGTAGCGCGGTGTCATCGGGTCCAGTGCCTCGGTAGCCACGGGAACGCCGGATCCCGTGATGTCGAGCAGCAGCCGGCGGGCCAGGCGGATGCCTTCTTCGACGTCGAAACTGTCGTTCAGGTGCGGATCGTTGATCAAGCCCTTCCAGCCTAGCGCAGTCCGGGGCTTCTCGACGTATGCGCGCATCACCAGGTACAAGGAGTCGCGGGTCTCATCCGCCAGCGAGCGGAGTCGGCGGGCGTAGTCCATAGCCGCCTGGGGATCGTGGATCGAACAGGGCCCGACCACCACGAGGAGACGGTGGTCGCGCCGTGCCAGGATGTCCTCGAGTCGACGACGGGAGCGCGCGACGAAGGTCAGTGCCTCGGCCGACGCCGGGTACCACCGCTTGATCTCGGCCGGCGCGGGCAAGGCCCGGTGCTTCGCGATGTTGGAGTGCTCGGTTTCGGCAATCACTGTCTTAAATCCCCCAAAATGAAAACCCCGATGGCTGTCGCCGATCGGGGTTTCCGCGAAGGGCGACAATTGGCGCCCTCGATGTCCGAGTACGCCTACCGATCGAAGAACCAATAATCGACCGCCGGCTGCAATGCGCCGGTGACTGAAACGGTAGGCGTCGAACTGACCATGGCGGCGAATTCTGCGTGTGCGGGGATGCCATGTCAATGCGTTCTGGGCTCGGCATCTATTCCGTGGTCGTGGAACTTCCAACGCCGGCCCGAGAGGGTGGTGTGGTAGGCTTCGAGCAAGCGAAGCACGTCAACAGGGCGGTGGGGAAATGTGGTATCTCATCGAGGATTTCTTCGAGCAGGGATTGTTGATCAAGCTCTTTCTCGCGGTCGGTTGGCTCGCGGTCATCATCATGGTCGCGAGCTTCGCTGTGTTGCTGTTTGGTTGATCGAGGAGGTCGCGCCATGTGGCTCTCGACCCTGACCGATCAGCAACGCGACGCACTTCTTGGGCTCGCCCACAACGTCGTTGTATCCGACGGCCTTCTCGATCCCAACGAAGAGGACATGCTCGACGAGTTCAAGCGGGAGATGGCCCTGAAGCCCGACCTTGTGTCGGATTACCTGGAGCTGGAAGGCATCGAGGCGATATTCGACAGTCGGCGTGCCCGAACGGTCGCGGTATTGAACCTGCTGCGCATCTCCTACGTCGACGGAGCTTTCGAGATCGAGGAGGAGTGCCTGCTGAAGGAAGTCGCTCGCGCCTTCGGCATCAGCGACGACGATTTCGCCCTCATGGACAATTGGGTCCGCCGCTTGGCGGCCCTGGAAGAAGAAGCCCGAGAGTTAATGTCGTAGGGATGCGCCCGCGCGCCCGCGCGCCCGCGCGCCCTGGCGGGCGCGTTGGAGATTTTCGCTACGCGAAAATCTCTGCGGAACGAGACGATCCGGGAGGCTAGCTGCCGAGCAGCGTTCGCTTGGCAAGGTTCAGGGTGGCGGCCAGGTAGTCGGTGCCGCCACGGTCCGGGTGAAGTTTCTGCATCAGCCGGCGATGGGCGTCGACAATCTCCTGCTCGGTGGCGCCGTCTTCGAGACCGAGCACCGCGAGGGCCTGTTCGCGGTCCATGTCTCCGCCGGGGGTTGGCGTTTCGCGTCGCGTCCCGGTGTCGGACCAGTCGGGAAACCGGCGGTCGAGGTAGGCACCGAGCAATTGCCGGGAATCCGTTGCTGCGAGTTCCTCGTACAACGACTTCAGCGTTTGCTGGTCGAGTCCGCCGAGTCGCTGACCCGCCAATCTGCCGCTGAGCACCTCGCCGTCCATGTTGCCGGTCTCGTGGTCCAGCGTCATCCTGAGATCGTCGGTGGCGACAGTCGAAGTCCTGGGCCCGGCCGGTGATGGGCCAGCGTCTTGGGTCGGACGCGATTGGCCGAAGACCTTGGAACGCACGAAGTAGCTGAGCATCGGTCCGAGGAGCAGTCCGAGCACCCAGCGCAGGAACGGCAGGACGCCAGCGACCAGCGCTGCCCCCCAGTGCAGCCTCCCGGTGCCGGTGAGCACGACCAGCGCAGCGACCAGCGCCACTGCCGCGGTCGCCGCGACCTTCGACATCTTTCGCGGGCGATTTCGGGTCCACAGCTCGCGCCAGAGCATGATGAAGGCGACGACGCCGACTAAGGCGGCAATGACGACGAACATCATCGCGGGAGTTGCGCCAGTAGGCCGCGCGCCACGTCGTGGTCGATCTCGCGCACCCCGTCGCGGCCGTGGGCCGCGTAGCGGGCGACTGCGCCGAACAGGGCGCGCAGTTGATCCGCGCTACCGGGCGTAAACGGCGCGTGGGCCCCGCCGGTTATGCGTGCGATGGACCGGAACACCTGCGCGGCGATGGGGTCGTGGCCCTCCTGGAACACGAACAGGGGCACCTTGAAGAGCGCGAGTCGTCCAGCCGCCGCATTGACCACGCCGGGAGGTTCCTCGCAGGCGTCGCCGACGAACACGGCCGCCTTCACCGGGGCGCGTTTCGACTCGGCGAGTGTGTGACCGAGAACCCGCCCGATCTGGCTCATTCCTCCGCGACAGGCGACCCCGGTCATGTGCTGCAGCAGGGAGGCCGGGGAGGTGGACCAGGGCGAGGCGTGGAACTCGTTGTAGCCGCGGTAGTAGACGAGCTGCACCGCGACTTGGGTGGAGCTTGCGCCTTCGTCCGCTACCGCTTGGAACAGCTCGGCATGCAGGCTCATGGCGAGATCCCAGGTCGGGTCCCGGCTGGCCGTGGCGTCGAGGGCGAACAGGATGCGATGGGGTTCCTCGGAGACGCTCGCGGGAGGCTTGGTCGCGCGAACGGTCGCAAGGAAGTTCTCGACGTCCTGGTTGGGAACGGGCGGCTTCGACAATGGTTTGCACCGTGGGAGCAGGCGCTTATGATGCGTATGCCCGAGAGAGGCGGCAACCGTCACACGAGGAGCGGTATTGGAACAACGCGAAGTCGTTCGTTGGCTCGAAGAACTGCGTATCGAGCACCGGGATCTCGACGCGGTGATCGATCACCTCATCGATACAGGCCACGAAGACCACATGCGTGTTCAGCGGCTGAAGAAGCGCAAGCTCAAGTTGAAGGACTCCATCGCGAGGCTGGAAAGCCAGTTGATCCCCGACCTCGATGCCTGACCCGGAGACGTTCCTCACCATCGCCATCTCTTCCCGGGCCCTGTTCGATCTCGATGCCTCGGACGCCGTATTTCGCGCGAAGGGTCTCGAGGCCTACCGCCGCTACCAGATCGAACACGAGAATGAAGTGCTTGATCCCGGCGAGGGTTTCCCGTTCGTCACCAAGCTGTTGAACATCAATCGCGAGCTTGGCGAACGTCGCGTCGACATCGTCCTGCTGTCGCGAAACTCGGCTGATACCGGCCTGCGCATCTTCAATTCCATCGCTGCCCACGATCTGGATATCGTGCGTGCGGCCTTCTCCTCCGGAGCGAGCCCGTATCCCTATGCAGAGGCGTTCGGCTGCGACCTGTTCCTATCCACCGAGCCGGAGGACGTCAACGGGGCCTTGGAGAACGGCATTGCCGCCGCCACGCTATTGGGTTCGCGCAAGGCCGCCAACCCGACCCAGACCCTGAAGATCGCGTTCGACGGCGATGCGGTGTTGTTCTCCGACCAGGCGGAACGGGTCTTTCAGGAACAGGGTCTGGAAGCGTTCGCAGCCTCCGAGGCCCAAGCCGCCGACCGTCCCTTGGATGGCGGGCCGTTCAAGCCCTTCCTCGAAGGCCTCCACCGGTTGCAGCGCGAGTTCGGGGAAGATGCCTGTCCCATCCGGACGGCGCTCGTCACAGCCCGGGGTGCACCCGCCCACGAGCGCGTCATCAAGACATTGCGCGCCTGGGACATCCGGCTCGACGAGAGCCTATTTCTCGGGGGGCGCGACAAGGGGGCCTTCCTGCACGCATACGAGGCCGACGTGTTCTTCGACGACCAGCGGGGCAACTGCGAAGCGGCGGCTCGGCACGTGGCCATCGGACACGTGCCCCACGGCGTCACCAACAAACCGTAACCCCCCGGGCGTTGGGGCTTAGTAGACGCCGGGAACCAGACGCCGGGGAACCTTGTCCCGGTACTGCGACCAGAGCTCGCCGTACTTGCCCTCGCAGCGTCGGTCGTCGATGCGGTCCCGCGTGACGAAGAACACCGTCAAGTAGACGAAGTAGGCCCACGCCCAGCCGTTCGTGAAGTGTCCCAGCGCAAGGGCCATGCCGAGAGCCTCAAGGATCTCGCCGGTGTAGTTCATGTGTCGGGCCGCCCCCCAGAACCCGCTGCACAGAATCTTGCGTTCGCCGTCTGTGACCGTTGCGGGTTTGATCAAACCGAGAAAGGCGCGTTCGGGAAACCGCTTGAATATGTACTTCTGATAGTTGGCACCCCGGGTGATCGTCCAGCCGAGCAGGAAGATGGCCGCGGATCCGCCGAGCCACAGCGGGTTCCAGGTCGGGTCGATCTCGGGTGCTGGGAGCCCCGCGGTTCCCCAGAGCGCCACGGGGTAGAGGCAGGGATAGACCGCGATGCAGCCGACGATGAGCTTGAAGCCGACACGCTCCTCGAAGATGTCGAAGGTGAACAGTTGCACGCGTTCGAAGCAGAAGTAGTCGGCCACGAACCACACCCACATCGCTGCGTGCAGCATTAGGCCGATGTTCACCGCATCGCCGTGTTGACCGTAGTGGTACGCAGCGCTCGAGACGGCGTTCAGCGCGAGCAACGTGCCGCCGAAGATGTACATGAACATCTTGACGTCGACCCGACCGGCGAACTGAACATTGCGCGAGCGCCCTTCGAGCCACTGGACCCACGTGCTCCGCTCGTCTGCAGGGACGCGGAGGACGAGCCAGGCGGTGAGCACGATGCTCAGTGCCACCGCGCCGGCCATGGCGTGCCACTTCACCTGCCAGAGCCAGCCGAGCGGCGCATAGGTCAGCTCCAGCCACCAGATGACGAGGGCACCGACGAACACGGCGATGCCGTTCAGACGGTAGCGGACCGGTGTTCCCGACGTCCCGTGGTGAGCGTACCCGTCGACGCGCTTTGCCGGCAGGATGACGTGCAGGATCAATAGGATTGCGAAGATGGCAGTCGGCGTCAGGAAGCCGGCGATCGACTGCCAAGTGTCGGCGTCGGACATGAGTGGCCTCGCAGTTCGTTCCGCAGGAGAGTGTAAGAGTAGTGACGGGCTCTGCAAGCGTCGTCGATGTCTTGGCTACACGGCCTGTGCACCTTCGCCGGGCGACCGCAAAGCGGTCGCGTCTGACATGGCATAACGAAGCCGGTTATTATTCCTTCACGTTCGTTTGCCGCAAACGGGAATGCGATGAAGCTCCAGCAGCTTCGCTACATCTGGGAGATCGCCAAGCACGATCTCAACGTCTCGGCGACAGCCGTCGACCTCTTCACATCCCAACCGGGAATCAGCAAGCAGGTCCGGCAGCTCGAGGAGGAACTCGGCGTCGAGATCTTCGTGCGCAACGGCAAGCATCTGACGCGGGTCACCCCGGCCGGGGAAATCATCCTGGACAAGGCGCGGGAGATTCTCCATGAGGTGGAGAGCATTCAGCGCGTGGCCGACGAGTATCGGGGCGAGACTCGGGGCAGGCTGTCCATCGCCACCACCCACACCCAGGCGCGCTATGCGCTGCCGGAGATACTGCCGTTACTGCGCGAAGCGTATCCCGAGGTCAGCCTGCATATGCGCCAGGGCACGACCGAGGAAATCGGCGAGCTGGCATCGTCGGGCGAGGTGGATTTCGCCATCGCGCCCGAGGTCATGGACCGCTACCCGGAACTCGTGATGATGCCCTGCTACCACTGGAACCGGTGCGTCGTCGTGCCGAAAGACCACGAGTTGGCCACCCGGCTCAAACTCTCGGAAACGGATCTCCAGACGCACCCCATCGTTACCTACGACGCCGGTTTCCACGAGCGCCTACCGGTCGAGAGCGGCGATATGCGCGAGGACGGTCCCGCGTTCCACATCGCTCTGTCGGCCGTCGATACGGACGTGATCAAGACCTACGTGCGACTCGGCTTCGGCGTCGGCATCATCGCCCGGATGGCCTACGACCCGGACCACGACGACGATCTGGTCGCCATCGACGCCGGCAACCTGTTCAAGCACAGCACGACCTTCATCGGCTGCCGCAAGGGCACGTTCATGCGCCAGTTCATGCTCGACTTCGTCGGCTGGTTCGCACCGCACCTGACGCCTGAGCTCATCGAACGCGCATTCGCCGCGCCCAACGCGGCCGCCCGCGCGACCCTGTTCGACGGCCTCGAACTGCCGGAGCGCTAAGCGTCCGTGCCCCTGCGGACCTTTGACGGGTTGCCCTCGTCGGTGGCCGGTTGTGCCGGTGGGCCTGCCTCCAACTTGAGGTCCGTGCCCGTGGCCAAAGTCTCCCCAAGCTTGGGGACGCGGGGGAGTGCGATCCGTGGCTACGATCCTGTGCTTGTATCGCGGTCGGTTTCCCGATCGCCCACGACCTCGCCAACCCGGCAGTGGAAGGCGCGATGCGAGCCGTTGTACGACTATCGCCTGCACGGGAGCCGCGGGTGCGGCAGCGCACTTCGAACGGCCCGACCGCTCAACGGCGGTCGGCGGCGACCGGCAGTTGGCGGACGCAGGGGCGCCACGGCGTTTTCGGGCGGCTGCTTGCCGGTAGCCTTGCCATGCAGATCGGGGCGGCTGCCGAAACGCCGCACACGGTGCCATTTTTCCCCTCCGCCTCGGATGCCGTGCGGCAGGGCTTCGCTCGGGTAATCAACCACACCGCGCTCGAAGGGGAGATTCGGGTTGTCGCCGTCGACGACGCCGGCCTTCGCAAGGAACCCGTCACGCTGACGGTCGATGGCCGCCAGACCGCGCATTTCAACTCGGACGACCTGGAGCACGGCAACGAATCCAAGGGTCTGCCCGATGGCGTCGGATCCGGTCAGGGCGATTGGCGACTGGAGTTGTCGAGCGACCTCGACATCGAGGTATTGGCATACATCCGTACGACCGATGGCTTCCTGACGGCCATGCACGACACGGTGCCGGCGACCGGTGGTCGTCACGAGGTCGCGATCTTCAACCCCGCCAGCAACCGCAATCAAATCAGCCGCCTGCGTCTGGTCAATCCTGGCGAATCCGCCGCCACCGTCACCATTTCAGGTGTCGATGGCCAAGGCGAGTCGCCGGGAGATGCCGTTGTTGTTTCCATTGCCGCGGGGGCATCCCGTTCCTTGACGGCTGCCGAGCTCGAGTCCGAGGGCCTAGGCGACGGCTTCGGGAAGTGGCGTCTGGATGTCGAATCCGACCGGAAGATCATGGTTGTCAACCTGCTGGAGAGTCCGACCGGTCATCTGACGAACCTCTCCACCACCGTCGACACGAACCGCGCAACCGTGTTCCCGTGGGCGGGAAGCCCCCAGGGTCAGGGCTTTGTCCGAATCCTCAACCGCTCCGTCGACGCCGGGGACGTGACCGTCTCGGCCTTCGACGACACAGGCCGGGCGTTCGACCCCGTCACCTTGGCGATCGGTGGCGGCGAAACCCGGTACTTCAACTCCGATGACCTGCAACAGGGCGGCAAGGGACTGTCCGCCGGTACCGGCTCCGGGAGCGGAGACTGGCGGTTGGAGTTCGCGAGCAGCCTGGACATCGAGGTGCTGGCCTACGTCCGCACCGAAGATGGTTTCCTCACCGCCATCCACGACACCGCACCCGGCACGGAATACCGGTCCCGTGTACCGACCTTCAATCCCGGCAGCAACGCCAACCAGGTCAGCCGGCTACGTCTCGTGAACATCGGGTCGTCGCCGGCCGAGGTCAGAATCCAGGGCATCGACGACCGGGGCGAGTGGTCCCCGGTCGTGCAAGTGTCCATCCCGGTTGGCGCCGCCCGCCACCTCACCGCGCAGCAGTTGGAGTCCGGCGGCGAGGGCTTCGTGGGCATGCTCGGCGACGGTAGCGGCAAGTGGCAGCTCATCATCCGATCCGATCAACCGGTGGTGCCGATGAGTCTGTTGGCAAGTCCCACCGGGCATTTGACGAGCCTGTCCACGGTTGCAATGGAACGTTCCGAAAATGCCTTCAACCACGGTGAGTCCTTCGCCAAGTTGGAGACGGATTGGTTCCGATCGATCGAGAGCTGGTTCGGTAGAATCAACTGGTACAGGGATGGATACGAATTCGCGAAGTACGTCGGCTTCCAGGAACTGCTGCTGAAGCACGACTACCACCTGCCTACCGGCCGGGGACTCACGGTTCTTCAAGCCGAGCGCGACCATACCCCCGACGACCTGGGCGATGTCGTGCATCTCATCAGGTACAAGGATCCGGGCTCCCACAGCCGATCCGTCGCCGAGATCCTCACGGAGGTCGACACCTATCGACTCCAATACTCGCGATACTCGACGTTCTCGGTCGAACTGGACTCCTTCCATGCCATCGACACTGCGGATCTACGGGAATTCATCGGCAGCAGCGGTGGTATGGACCGTTATCCGCCGACGAGTTACGACGGTGTTCCAGTTGCTTCCGCGAAACTCTTGAACGTCAGCAACACGAACGGCGGATCCAGCGCCGAACTCGTGAGGCAGTTCGACAAGTTCGTCGAAGAGAACGACCTGGTTGCCTGCACGGCGCAAAGTTCATTGGCGGCTGGAAACTGGACAACCAGCGGGATGGCCTACAACAGCATTGTCGTCGACCAGTACCATGCGAACCACTACGCGTACGACGGTGCCAAGCTCAACGACCACGGTTCGCCAAGATACAAACCGGACATCGCAACGCGCTCGGACTTGGGGTCCGCCACAAGCTGGTCTGCGCCAACCGTATGCTCCGCCGCCGCGATGCTGCTGGAGCGTGCGAAGGTGGACCCGCGTCTATCCGACGCCTTCCACAGCATCGCCGTCAAGGCCATTCTGATGGCCGGCGCCACGCGCTTCGACTACAAGATCAGCGTCGAGTGGACGGATGTCAGTCCGGCGCGACCGCTGTTCATCGATGGCGCTTGGGAACGATCCTCGGACGCCTTGCCGTTGAGCCACAAATACGGGGCGGGCGCCCTCAACGTGCTCACCTCGTACGACATCCTCGATGCGGGCCAGTTCGATGGCGGTGCCGCCGGCAACGTCGCCCCACGGGGCTGGGACTACGCTCGCGATCTTGCCGAAGGGGATGCCGTTAGCTACCCCTTCGAACTGGCCGAGCGGTCCATGTTCTCGGCGGTCCTCGTCTGGCACCGCTACGTCGACGACGCCTGGATCAGCTACCTCCCCGACTACAGGCTTGCCATCTACGACAGTGGTGGTAGGCGCGTTGCGTACAGCAACAGCAGCACGTCCAATGTCGAACTGGTGGAGACGTTGCTGGAGCCCGGGAGCTACGACATGGAAGTTCGGGTCGCCTCCAATGGCGGCAGTCCCGATCATCTCACCTACGGCCTCGCATGGACCACCAAGCCGATCTGTTCCCCGCCGGGAGGGCTCAGCATCGGCGGGGACACCGACTCCTGGACGATCGAATGGGACTCTCCCGCGGACACCCGCTGCCACAAGTACCGACTGCAGGTGCGGGCCGGTGACGAGGACGCGGAAGAAGTAGAGGCGGATCTGTACCTGGATCGCAACAGCCACACGTACGAAAAACCCGACGATGCGTCGAAGCGGTTCTTCCGAGTCTATGGCTACCCCAACGACGGCGACGTGGCCTATCGCTACCCATCCTCGCCCAGTCGCATCGCCGGCGATCCGTGACGAAACCCGTTTGTTAGCGCTGCCAAGACGTCTTGAGGGCTCGGCGTCCGGCCCCGACACCCACCGACCGATCACCCATCAGATCAACCCTAGGTCCGGATTCGCCCTAAGCGCCTCGCGGGCTTCGTCGACCGGCCGGGAATCGGAAGCAAAGACGTCTCGCGCAAACTTGAGGTACACCGTGTAGATCACGGTTCCGGAGTCGCGTTCGACGATGAAGAACGGTGCCGTGTCGACCCCGTGAAGATCGGCCAGACGCATCCCCTCGGACGCGGGGTCGCGCTCGTCGGCGATGATCACGCGATCAATCCGTGTCATCTGGCCGGAGCGGTGGAGGCGTCGTTCCACGTCCGCGCACTTGGCGCAGGGCTCGCCGTCGGCCAGGATCTTCTTGACGAAGGTGATGTGCATGAAGCTCCTGCACTGCCGGCCGTCGCCGGAAGGCGCGACCTAGCGACCGATGATGCGGATAGGTTCGGTGACGTTCTGCGCGTGCAGACCGCACTCCTTGTCTGCGCTGTCCTCCCACCACCAGCGCCCCTCGCGCTCGTGCTGGTGCGGTCCCACGGGCCGCGTGCACGGTTCGCAGCCGATGGACCGGAAGCCTTGGTCGTGGAGCGTGTTGTAGGGCACCTCGCGTCGCCGGATGTAGTCCCAGACATCGGCGCCGGTCCAGTCCGCCAACGGATTGAACTTTCGGACCGGGTGCTCAGCCGTGGAGAACGCAAGGTCGTCCTGCGCGACGGGCAGTCCTTCCCGGGTGACGCTCTGGTCGGCCCGTTGACCGGTGATCCAGGCGTCGAGGGTGCCGAGCTTTCGGGTCAATGGCTCAATCTTCCGAATCGCGCAGCACTCGCCGTGACCGTCCCGGTAGAAACTGAACGAGCCCTTGTCGCGCACGAGTCGGTTGACCTCGTCCGGGTCGGGCGACAGGGTCTCGATGGTGATCCCGTAGTGCTCGCGGACCGTCTCCAGGAACCGGTGGGTCTCCGGGTGGAGCCGTCCCGTGTCCAGGCTGAACACCGGCACGCCCGTGCCACGCACCCTGACGGCGAGGTCGACTAGTGCCACGTCTTCGGCGCCGCTGAACGAAACGGCAATGTGCTGGTACTCGCGGAACGCGTCCTCTAGCACGACGAGCGCCTGACGTTCCGCCAGACTCCAGTCGGCGCCGTTCCGGGTATCCGAACCGGTCGCGGATTCATCGCTTGCCATCGGTTCAGCCATCGGGCTGCTGGTCCCTTGGGTGCTGAGCGCCGGGAGCTTAGCAAGAAGCGCCAACCGTCAAGAAATACCGTCTGGCAATAACCTAATGCTCCCGGAATGACGGGTCCGTGACCTGCCGCTGGCTCCGGCGAGTGTTGGCAAACCCTGTAGAATGCCCCTCTTTTGTTTCCGGGGTCCCGCATTGAACGTTCTCTGTCTTGATCTCGAGGGTGTGCTGGTGCCGGAGGTCTGGCGGGCGGTCGCCCGGCGCACGGGGATCGAGGCGCTCAACAAGACAACGCGCGACATTCCGGTCTACGACGAGTTGATGCGGATGCGGTTGGCGGTCATGGCCGAGCACGGCCTCCGCCTGACGACCATCCAGGAAGTGATCGGCGAGTTGGACCCGCTTCCCGGGGCGGTGGATTTCGTGGCCTGGGCACGGCGGCGGTTCCAGGTTGCGATACTGTCGGACACGTTCTACGAGTTCGGAATGCCTTTGATGGCGAAACTCGGCCATCCGCTGCTGCTATGCCACCGTCTTAACGTCGAAGACGACCGGATCGTCGGCTACCGGCTTCGCCAGGAGGATCCCAAGCGCCAGGCGGTGCGTGCTTTTCACGCCATGAACTACCGCGTGATTGGTGTGGGAGATTCGTTTAACGACGTCACCATGCTCGAGGAATCCGACGTGGGGATTTTCTTCGACGCGCCGTCGGGCGTGCGCGAGCAGTATCCGGCATTCGAGGCAGTCAACGGCTACGACGAACTCACCGCGGCCTTGGAACCATTGGAGGCGACGGCATGACGACACCCGGCGCACGGTTCCGCCAAGCGCTTGCGGATGAGGATCCACTGCAGATCGTCGGCACGGTCAACGCATACGCCGCATTGATGGCGCGGCAGGTCGGCTACCGGGCCATCTATCTGAGCGGGGCAGGGGTAGCCAACGCGTCGTACGGGCTGCCGGATCTCGGTATGACCTCGTTGAACGACGTGCTCGAGGATGTGCGCCGGATCACCGCCGCAGTCGACACGCCGTTGCTGGTGGACATCGACACGGGATGGGGCGGTGCGTTCAATATCGCCCGAACCATCCGCGAGATGGTCCGCAACGGCGCTGCGGCCGTCCACATGGAGGACCAGGTGGCGTCCAAGCGTTGCGGCCACCGGCCCAACAAGGCGATCGTGTCCACGGCGGAAATGTGCGACCGCCTGAAGGCCGCGGCGGATGCCAGGACCGACCCCGACTTCGTCGTCATGGCGCGCACCGACGCGCTTGCGGTGGAGGGGCTTGACGCCGTCGTCGAGCGCGCGGTCCGCTTCGAGGAGGCGGGTGCGGACGCCATCTTCGCGGAAGCCATGACCGAGATCGGAATGTACGCCCGCATCACCCGGGCCGTCGGTATACCGGTGCTAGCCAACCTGACCGAGTTCGGCCAGACGCCGCTGTACACCACGACGGAACTCCGCGACGTCGGTGTTAGGATGGCCCTCTATCCGCTGTCGGCGTTCCGCGCCATGAGCCTGGCAGCGGTCAATGTCTACCGCACGATTCGCGACGAAGGGACCCAACGCAGCGTGGTCGACACGATGCAGACCCGGGACGAGTTGTACGACTTCCTCGGCTACCACGACTACGAGACGAAGCTGGACGAGCTGTTCGCGGACCCGGATGCGCGCTTGGACAGTGGAACCGACCAGGGGGGATCCAATGGCTGACGACAAGCTCGGCGGGGCGGGCCTGCGGGGTCAGAGCGCCGGCGAGACCGCCCTGTGCACGGTGGGGAGGACGGGCACTGGGCTCACGTACCGGGGCTATGGGATCGACGATCTGGCCGAGGCCGCCACGTTCGAGGAAGTGGCGTACCTGCTGCTCTACGGCGAACTGCCGAATGACACCCAACTCACGGCCTATCGGAAGAAGCTCAAGGGTCTACGCGGTCTGCCGACGCCGCTCAAGGAAGTCCTGGAGCGTATTCCCGCCTCCGCGCACCCGATGGACGTCATGCGCACGGGATGTTCCACGCTTGGGAATCTCGAACCCGAGGGCGATTTCGCGAATCAACACGCCGCCGCCGACCGTCTTATCGGCGCGCTGCCGTCGATCATCAACTACTGGTATCGCTACAGCCACGACGGTGAGCGCGTCGACGTGGAGACCGACGAGGACTCGGTGGCTGGACACTTCCTGGCAACACTCAAGGCCGAGTCTCCAAGCGACCTGTTTCGGCGCGTTCTGGATGTGTCGCTGATTCTCTACGCTGAGCACGAGTTCAACGCTTCCACGTTCACCGCGCGGGTGTGCGCTTCGACGCTGTCGGACATCCACTCGTGCGTCACCGGCGCCATCGGTTCGCTGCGCGGTCCGCTGCATGGCGGAGCCAACGAGGCGGCGATGGAGTTGATCGATCGCTTCGACTCGCCGACCGCGGCCGTGGAATCGGTGCGCGAAATGCTGGCGCGCAAGGAAGTTGTCATGGGATTCGGCCACGCCATCTATCGGGAATCCGATCCCCGAAACACGATCATCAAGGGCTGGGCCGAGCGCCTCGCCGGGGAAGTGGGCGACGCGGACGTCTATGCGGTCTCCTGCGCCATCGAGAAGCTGATGTGGGACGAAAAGCGGCTGTTCGCGAACGCGGACTTCTTCCATGCATCCGCGTATCGCTCCATGGGCATTCCCACCAAGCTGTTCACGCCGATATTCGTGTGCGCGCGGGTCTCGGGATGGACGGCCCACATCATGGAGCAGCGCAGCAACAACCGCATCATTCGTCCGAGCGCCGACTACATCGGCTCCGAACCGAGAGATTTCCCGGCCTTGGCCGACCGTTGATCCGTGAGCAACGTCGAGACAAACATCCGCCCCGACCCGGATCCCGAACTGGTCGCCATCGCCGACTACGTCACCGGCTACGAGATCGACAGCGACGAGGCCTACGACACGGCCCGCCACTGCTTGATGGACACCTTGGGATGCGGTTTCCTGGCGCTCAGGTTTCCTGAATGCGCCAAGCATCTCGGCCCCGTGGTGCCTGGAACGGTGGTTCCGAACGGTGCCCGGGTGCCGGGTACGCAGTTCGAACTCGATCCCGTGAAGGCGGCGTGGGACATCGGCTGCGCGATCCGCTGGCTCGACTTCAACGACACCTGGCTTGCCGCCGAGTGGGGCCATCCCTCGGACAATCTGGGGGGCATCCTCGCGGCGGCCGATTGGGTGAGCCGCCGGGCCGTGGCCGAGGGAAGACGGCCCCTGATGATGCGTGATGTCTTGACCGCGATGATCAAGGCCCACGAGATTCAGGGCTGCCTGGCTTTGGAGAACAGCTTCAACCGCGTAGGTCTCGACCATGTGCTGCTCGTGCGTGTCGCCTCCACGGCGGTGGTGACGCGCCTCCTAGGCGGTAGCCATTCCCAGGTGGTGGATGCGTTGTCCCACGCCTTCATCGACGGCTCGGCCTTGCGTACCTATCGCCATGCCCCGAACGCGGGTCCGCGCAAGTCCTGGGCTGCGGGCGATGCTAGCAGCCGCGCGGTGCGTCTCGCGTTGCTGGTTCTGAAGGGAGAGATCGGCTACCCGGGCGCGCTGACGGCGCCGACCTGGGGGTTCTACGACGTCGCCTTCCGGGGCGGCAAGTTCGACTTCCAGCGGGACTACGGCAGCTACGTCATGGAGAACGTCCTGTTCAAGATTTCTTTCCCCGCGGAGTTCCACGCCCAGACCGCGGTGGAGGCGGCAGTCACGCTGCATCCGGAGGTCGCTGGCCGACTGGACGATATCGAGCGAATCGTCCTCACAACCCACGAGTCGGCGATCCGCATCATCAGCAAGACCGGCCGTCTGGACAATCCCGCTGATCGTGACCACTGTCTGCAGTACATGGTCGCCGTCGGCCTCCTGAAGGGAGACCTCGTCGCGGATGACTACGAGGATGCCGCTGCCGCTGATCCCCGAATCGACCGGCTGCGGGAGGTGATGGTGGTGGAGGAGGACGCGCGCTACAGCCGGGAATACCACGAACCCGACAAGCGCAGCATCGCCAACGCCGTGCAGGTCTTCTTCCGCGACGGGTCAAGCACCGAGCCTGTCGCCGTGGAGTATCCCATCGGCCATCGAAGCAGGCGGGACGAGGGCATGCCCCTCCTCGTCGCGAAGTTCGAAAGCAACCTGGCGACGCGCTTTCCACGGTCGCATGCCGAGGCCATCCGGGATCTGTGCCTAGACGCGGATGCCTTGGCGGCAACCCCGGTCAACGAGTTCATCGACCTGCTGGTGATCTGAGCATAGGGGCGACCACACCGCGCCCGACAGGGCGCGCGGTCGCCCACTTCCGGAGAGGGACGGTCTGTTGACCGACAAGGGCGACCACAAGGGTCGCCCTCCGAGATCAACTCGCGAACTGGGCCTCTTCCGTCGAACCCGTCAGCGCGGTCACCGACGATTGGCCACCCTGGATGACTTCGGCGACCTGGTCGAAGTAGCCGGTGCCTACCTCCTGCTGGTGGCTCACGAAGGAATAGCCTGCATTCGTGGCGGCGAACTCCTTCTCCTGCAGGTCCACATACGCCGACATTTGCCGGTCGACATAGTCACGACTCAGGTCGTACATGTTGAACCACATGCTGTGGATGCCCGCCAGGGTGATGAACTGGAACTTGTAGCCCATGGCGGCCAGTTCGCGCTGGAACTTGGCGATCGTGGCGTCGTCCAGGTTCGCGCGCCAGTTGAACGACGGCGAGCAGTTGTACGCCAGCATCTGATCCGGGTGCACGCGATGGATGGCCTCGGCGAACGTCCTGGCCTCATCAAGGTCGGGTACCGCCGTCTCGCACCATATGAGATCGGCGTAGGGGGCGTACGCCAAGCCACGCGACACGGCCTGTTCGAGGCCGCAGCGCGTCTTGTAGAAGCCCTCGGGTGTGCGCTCTCCCGTTAGGAAAGGCTGATCCCACTCGTCGATGTCGCTGGTCACCATCTCGGCGGCGTTGGCGTCGGTGCGGGCCATGAGCAACGTGGGCACGTCACAGACGTCGGCCGCGAGCCGGGCGGCGATCAGCTTCTGTACAGCTTCGATGGTCGGCACGAGGACCTTGCCGCCCATGTGACCGCACTTCTTCACCGAGGCGAGCTGATCCTCGAAGTGCACGCCGGCGGCGCCGGCGGCGATCATCGCCTTCATCAACTCGAAGGCGTTTAGGACACCGCCGAAGCCGGCCTCGGCATCGGCGACGATGGGGGCGTAGTAGTCGATACCGTCGTCGACGCCGCTCGCCCACTGAATCTCGTCCGCCCGGCGAAAGGCGTTGTTGATGCGGTTGACGACGCTCGGTACCGAGTTGACGGCGTAAAGCGACTGGTCCGGGTACATCGTCTCGGAGGTGTTGTTGTCCGCCGCCACCTGCCAGCCGGACAAGTAGATGGCCTTGATGCCGGCCTTGACCTGCTGCACTGCCTGGCCGCCCGTCACCGCGCCGAGGCAGTTCACAAAGTCTTCGCCCTGCAGGATCTCCCAGAGCTTGTCGGCGCCGTGCGCAGCGAGCATGCTCCGATGCGGGATGGTGCCGCGCAGGTTGACGACGTCTTCCGCCGTGTAGCCGCGCTTGACATCCTTCCACCGCGGGTTCGTATTCCATTCCTCGTCGAGTTCCGCGATTTGTTCCGGGCGCGGCTTCCTCGGCACGAAGTGCAGTGCCATCTTGAGTTCCTCCAGGTGCTCTTGGGTGGACGTGCCCACTTTCCGGGGGCACGAAAAGCCCGACATTGTAGCGGCGCGGTCGACGATTGGAAGTGTTCAGTCGTTTTGGGGCCGGCCGAATACGAAGGACTGTCCCTGCGACATGAAGCTCCGTTGGCGCTCACCTTGGGCACAATCCAGATTGACATCTCGGGAGATGTCATTGATAGTCTGGCCATGCGGGTGGTGCTCGATACGAATGTCGTTGTGGCGGCATTTCGAAGCATCAATGGCGCGAGCAATGAACTACTGCGACATGTGGCGGTCGGCAACCCCACCATATTGTGTTCAACGGCCTTGTTCTTGGAGTACGAGGCGGTGCTTACACGGAGTGAAGTTCGGGCTGCGACTGGCCACACACTCCCTGACGTGGCAGCGATCATGGATGCGTTGGCGAGCCTCGCGGAGCCGGTCGACATCTATTTCAGCACGCGACCAACACTGCGCGACCCTGACGACGAGATGGTTCTTGAAGTGGCCAACAACGGAAGGGCCGAAGTCATTGTGACGCACAATCTCAGAGACTTCGGACCAGCACGGACTTTGGGAATCGATGTCGCCTCTCCAGGCGAGGTCTTACGGAGACTAGAAAGGTGACCGACACTGTACGGTACAAGTACCCACTCAACCTGCCCGCCTCGTTGAAGGAGCAGGCAGCACGTCTTGCTCGCGACGACGGTGTCTCGTTGAATCAGTGGATCACTGCCGCCGTCGCGCAGAAGATCGGCGCGGTGGAGACTGCGGAGCGACTCTTCGCCCGGCGTGGCGCGAATGCGAAGCCGGGCGATTTGCAGCGTTATCTCCACGACGCGCCGGACGTCCCGCCGGTGTCTGGTGACGAGGCGTGAGATTCGTGCCGTGAGGCTACGTCGTGTGCAGTTGGGCGGTGCGTTGCGGCATAGGCCCGGATGATGTCCGTGAACGTCTCGGCGCGGGCGGTGGGGGAGCCGGAAGTCAGGGCAGAGTCATCATCCTGTGCTCGATGCCCGCTTCCGCAAACGGCTCGCCGTGAAGTTGAAACCCCGCACGCTCGTAGAACCCGATGGCATCTGCCTGGGCGTGCAGGAAGACCGCCAGGCCCTTGTCCCGGGCGGCACCCACGGCAAGTGCTAGGAGCTGGGCGCCGACGCCCCGCCCCCGCCATGACTCAAGTACTGCCATGCGCCCGATCTGACCTGACGGCATCAGCCTGGCGGTACCGATGGGACAGCCGCCTTCGTCGATGGCCAGAAAGTGGCGGCAGTGGGGATCTTCGCCATCCCATTCTTCGTCGGGATCGATCTCCTGTTCCTCGACGAAGACCGTTCGACGGATATGGGAAAGGGCGTCGCGGTGGCTTTCCCAAGGCACCTCTGAGGCCTGGTAGTTCGTCATCCAACGCGCTCGAGTGCCCAGCGGGCTAGACGGGCCGCCAATCCCGTGTATTCCGCCGGCGTAAGTGTTGCGAGCCGGTCGCGCAGGGTGGCGGGCAGATCGAGTTCATCGAGCATCGCCCGATACACGTCCCGGTCGAGTTGCCGGCCCCGCGTCAGATCCTTGAGGCGTTCGTAGGGCTCGTGTGCCCCGGAAGCCCGCAACACGGTCTGCACGGCCTCGGCAAGCACTTCCCAGGCACCGTCCAGATCGTCGGCGAGTCGCGCGCGGTCCACATCGAGCTTGGCGATGCCCCGGCATGCACTGTCCCAAGCGACGATACAGTGACCGAAGGCTGTGCCGGCGCTACGTAGCGCGGTGGAGTCGGAAAGGTCGCGCTGCCAACGCGACACCGGGAGTTTCTCCGCAAGGTGTCCGAGCAGGGCGTTGGCGAGGCCGACGTTGCCCTCGGAGTTCTCGAAGTCGATGGGATTGACCTTGTGGGGCATGGTCGAACTGCCGGTCTCGCCCGGCACGGGCCGCTGCCTGAAATAGCCGAGAGCGATGTAGCCCCAAGCGTCCCGATCCAAGTCAAGGACGACTTGGTTGAAGCGGATGAGGCTGTGGAAAAGCTCCGCCAGGTAGTCGTGGGGCTCGATCTGCGTGGTGTGTTCGTTGAAGTCGAGTCCTAGGCGGGCGATGAACTCCCGGTTGCGGGCCGGCCAGTCGACCTGCGGATAGGCCACAACGTGAGCGTTGTAGTTGCCCACGGCGCCGTTCATCTTGGCGAGGATGTCGCTCGTGCGGAACTGCTCGCGTTGACGGCCGAGACGCACGACGACGTTGGCCAGTTCCTTGCCGACGGTGGTGGGCGACGCAGCCTGGCCGTGGGTGCGCGCGAGCATGGGCACGTTGGCCAACGGCGCTGCGAAGTCCCGTAGCGCTTGGATCAACCGGTCCATCGTCGGCACAAGCACAGTATCCCGGGCTTCCTGCATCATCAGTGCATAGGCGACGTTGTTGATGTCCTCAGACGTGCAGGCGAAATGCACGAACTCGATGCTGTCGACGAGGGTCTTGTCAGTGCGCACAATCGCATCCTTGACGAAGTACTCGACGGCCTTGACGTCGTGGTTCGTCTTGGCCTCCAGGTCGCGCACGGCTTCGGCGTCGGCGTGGTTGAAGTCCTGCCAGATCCTCTTGAAACGCGACTCGCTCTCGGGGTCGACGGACAGTTCCGAGATCTCGGGGAGGCCTGCCAGGTGCAGGAACCACTCCACCTCCACGCGTACGCGGTAGCGATGCAGCGCGAACTCGCTGACGATCGCAGACAGATCACGCGTACGCTTGGCGTACCGCCCATCGAGCGGGGAGACCGCGGACAGCCCGATATGCTGATCGCCGGTCACGTCCCGCTCCCCGCCGCGTCGATGCGGCCACCGCCCAGGCATTCGTCGCCGTCGTAGAAAGCGACGTACTGACCCGGGGTCACGGCTCGTTGGGGTTGGTCGAAAACCACGCGGGCGCGGTCGCCGTCGACGGTCACCGTGCACGGCTGGTCGGGCTGGCGATAGCGGGTCTTGGCCGTGCACGAGAGCGCTTCTCCCGCGCTCGCGCGTTCGCTCGGTCCGGGCGAGATCCAGTTCAGATTCGAGGCATTGAGCCAGGAGGCGGCGAGGTCACTCTCGTCCTGGGTCACGATCAGGGTGTTGGTTTCCATGTCCTTGGCGGCGACGTACCAAGGTCGCTCGTCACGGTCCCGCATGCCGCCGATGCCGATCCCCTGGCGTTGACCCAACGTGTAGAAAGCCAGTCCCCGGTGCTCGCCGATGACCGCGCCCTCCGTGTCCGCAATGGGTCCCGACGATGCTGAAACGTAGCGACCGAGGAAGTCGGCGAAGCGGCGCTCGCCGATGAAGCAGATTCCAGTGCTGTCCTTCTTGTCGTGCACGGCGAAGCCTGCGTCGCGGGCGCGGTCGCGCACGGCTGGTTTGGTGAGTTCGCCAACGGGGAACAGGCAGCCGTCGAGCTGTGCCGCTGGCACGGCTTGCAGGAAGTAGGTCTGGTCCTTGTTGACGTCGCATCCCTTGAAGAGCCGAAAGCTCTCACCCGGGAGGCTGCGACGCGCGTAGTGTCCGGTGGCAACGGTGTCGAAGCCGAGTTCGGCGGCGTAGTCCGTGAACAGCTTGAACTTGATCTCGCGGTTGCACAGCACATCGGGGTTGGGCGTGCGACCGCTGCGGTAGTCGGCGAGAAACGCTTCAAAGACGTTGTCCCAGTACTCCGCCGAGAAGTTGGCGGTGGCGAGCTCGATGCCGAGGGTCTTGCACACCTCGGCAGCGTCGGCGTAGTCGGCGAGCGCGGTGCAGTACTCGGTGCCGTCGTCCTCTTCCCAGTTCTTCATGAACAGGCCCGCGACGTCGTATCCGCATTCCTTGAGGATGAGTGCTGCGACGGCGGAGTCGACGCCGCCGGACATGCCCACCATGACCGAACGTGTCACGGATCGCCTCGGCAGAAAAGACGCGGGATTATAACGTGCTGGCGGTCGCCCCTCGGCGCTGTCGCGACGAGGTCCGACAGACTGTATGCTCCCTGCGATGGCTGGTTTGACCCACTTGAACGAGCGCGGCGAGGCCTCCATGGTCGACGTCTCGGGCAAGCCGTCGACCCACCGGGAAGCCTGCGCACGGGCACGGGTCCGCATGTCTGCCGATAGCTTGCGGGCGACCCTTGCAGGTGGCGCGGCCAAGGGCGATGTGCTCGCAGTCGCACGCGTGGCGGGCATCCAGGCCGCCAAGCGGACCAGTGAGCTCATACCCCTGTGCCACCCGTTGCCGCTTTCCAAGGTCGCGGTGGACTTCTCGGCCGAAGGGGAGTCCGCGCTGATCATCGAATCCATGTGCCGCGTCACGGGCCGTACGGGGGTTGAGATGGAGGCGCTCACGGCGGTCAGCATCGCCGCGTTGACGGTCTACGACATGCTCAAGTCGATGGATCGCGGCATGACGATCGAAGACGTCCAACTCGTCCGTAAGGAAGGCGGCAAGTCCGGGACTTGGGAGCGGTCGCCGTGACGACCGCGACGTCCGTGACCACTGCGGTCAGCGTTCGTTTCTTCGCTTCCCTGCGCGAGGCCGTGGACCGCGAGATCGTGGAACTGGCGCTGGACGAACCCAGCATCGCCGGGGTACGCGCGAAGCTCGCCGGGCTGTTGACGAAGACGCAATTCGAGGCCATCGACGTGCGCGGCGTGCAGATTTGCGTGAACCAGACGATCGTGCGGGGCGACGTGGGGCTCGAAGCCGGCGATGAAGTCGCCTTCCTGCCTCCCGTCACCGGCGGGTAAGCCGGTCGTGCACGCCGAGATTCGGGTCCAGACCGACGACTTCGACATTGGCCGGGAGTGGGCCGCATGCCGGAGCCGCTGCGCCGGTAGCGCGGGCGCGGTGGTTGCTTTCGGCGGTCTGGTTCGGGACCGGTCCCAGGACGACTCGGTACGCGGTCTGTACTTAGAGCACTATCCAGGCATGACCGAGTCGAGCATCCGCAAGATCGTGGATCAGGCGGCCACACGCTGGAAGCTGTTTGACGTTGTCGTGATCCATCGCGTGGGACAACTCGCGCCCGAAGATCAGATCGTGCTTGTACTGGTCGCGTCCGCCCACCGTGCGGATGCCTTCGCGGCATGCGAGTTCGTCATGGACTACCTGAAGACCGACGCGGTTTTCTGGAAGAAGGAAGCTCACGACGGTGGCCAGCGGTGGATCCAGGCGACCGCCGAGGACCGGCAAAGACGCCAGTCCTGGTAGCGTCCAAAGGGCCGACCCCCAACACGTACAACGTGCCGAACGTAGCCGGTGGGGCGCGGCGCGTGATGTACAATGCCGCGCTTTTGCAGCCGCGTGGGGATTCGAATGGGTTACGAACACATCGTCGTGCCAACGACGGGTGACAGGATCACCGTTGCCGAAGATGGCACGTTGAATGTACCCGACCACCCCATCATCCCCTACATCGAGGGCGACGGCATCGGCATCGACATCACGCCGGTGATGTGCAAGGTCGTGGACGCGGCCGTGGAGAAGTCATACGGGAGCGAACGCTCCATCGCGTGGATGGAGATCTACGCTGGCGAGAAGTCGTTGCGCGTCTACGGCGAAGACGAATGGTTGCCGGACGAGACCCTGGCTGCCCTGCGCGAGTTCTCGGTGGGCATCAAGGGACCGATGACCACACCCGTCGGTGGAGGTATCCGCTCTCTCAACGTCGCCCTCCGACAGCATTTGGATCTCTATGTTTGCCAACGCCCGGTTCGTTGGCTCAACGGCGTTCCGAGCCCGGTAGTCGCACCGGAGAAGACCGACATGGTCATCTTCCGCGAGAACACCGAGGACATCTACGCCGGGGTCGAGTGGGAGGCGGGCACGGAGGATGCCGACCGCGTGATCGCGTTTCTGCAGGACACCATGGGCGTACAGAAGATCCGGTTCCCGGTGAACTGTGGGATCGGCATCAAGCCGGTTTCCGTGGAAGGAACCCGGCGCTTGGTTCGCAAGGCTCTCGAGTACGCCATCAGCGAGGACCGGGACTCGCTGACCTTCGTGCACAAGGGCAACATCATGAAGTTCACCGAGGGTGCCTTCAAGGACTGGGGCTACCAGTTGGCGGCGGAGGAGTTCGGCGCGACGCCGTTGGACGGGGGTCCTTGGCACGAGTTGATCAATCCCCGTAGCGGCAAGCAGATCGTCATCAAGGACATGATCGCGGATGCCATGCTGCAACAGATTCTGACCCGCCCGGACGAGTACGACGTCATTGCAACGATGAACCTCAACGGCGACTACCTCTCGGACGCCCTCGCGGCGCAGGTGGGCGGAATCGGCATCGCGCCTGGAGCCAACATCGGGGACAGGGTTGCACTGTTCGAGGCCACCCACGGCACGGCCCCGAAGTACACGGGCCAGGACAAGGTCAACCCGGGTTCGCTGATCCTATCGGCGGAAATGATGCTGCGTCACCTCGGCTGGCGCGAGGCAGCCGATCTGATCGTTCGGGGAATGGAAGGCGCGATCGGCGAGAAGACCGTAACCTACGACTTCGAGCGGCTGATGACGGGCGCGACGTTGGTGAAATGCTCCGAGTTCGGCGACGCGATGATCGGGCACATGGCAGCCGCATAGCGGCTTTCTGGAGGGAAGGAGCGAGTCGCTCCGCCTAGGTACTAGCGAGGAATCTAGCTGTCGTCGCCGTCGGACTCCGGGTCGGCGTCATTGGCGTCGTCGCCGGATTCCGGAGAATCGGGGACGGCGTCTTGGCTGTCGTCGGCAGTGGCGCCCGAGTCGTAGTCCTCATCTTCCGTGGTGCGGACATTGACCGCGTGCAGGCCCTTTGGCCCCTGTTGGATGTCGAACGTTACCTCTTGCCCCGCGCGCAACGTGCGGTAGCCGTTCATCTGGATGGACGAATAGTGCACGAAGAGATCCTCGTCAGCGCACTCTGCGAGGACGAATCCGTATCCCTTGGCGTTGTTGAACCACTTGACCCTGCCCGTTGGCATGTCCGGTATGCCGCCAATCTGTCAAAACCGCCGATTCTAGTCCTAGTTCGCGGGGAATGTCAGAAACGCGCATGTGTTTCAGTTTGAAACCTGTATTTGGTCCGGTTCTGGCCCGTGACGCCCGCCACTCGCGGCCCGATGGAACTGGGTTATGATTGTTGCGTCGAAGCCAATGGTCCGCACAAAGTCGTTCGAGCGGAGACGATGCGCTCAACCATTCGGAACTCATCGCGCGACGTGCCCGCATCGGGAAGACGACCAATCGCGGTGACGACGATGCGGGCTTCGTCGGATGGTCCGGATGATTTCGACCATGACAGGGATACCACGACCATCGTCAGGGAGCACGTGGAAGAGCCCAAGCTCAAGCCGCCTCCCATGTTCAAGGTCATTTTGCTCAACGATGACTACACGCCCCAGGAATTTGTCGTCCACGTCCTCATGCGGTTCTTCTACATGGACGTGGAGAAGGCGTGGCGGCTGATGTGGACGGTCCATACCACGGGAAGCGCGGTGATCGGGATCTACCCGCGCGAAATCGCCGAGACCAAGTCGGAACAGGTGAACGCCTATGCTCAGGAGAACAACCATCCGTTGAAGTCGGCGGTTGAAGAGACCGACGCGGACTAGTGGATCAACAGAGGTGCCAGCGTGCTAAGTGAACAACTGATGAATGCCATCAAGAACGTGATGCAGCAGGCCTACGAGAAGCGCCACGAGTTCGTCACCCCTGAGCACCTGCTGCTCGCGCTCCTCGACGACCGGGTGGCAGTGGATGTTCTGAACAATGTCGGTGCCGACTTGGGCGTGCTCCGTCGCGACTTGGAAGAGTTCATCGACGCCAACACGCCCCTGGTACCGGCCGGACAGATGCACAGGTACCGCGAGCCGGAGAAGACCGCGGGCTTCGACATGGTCATCAAGCGCGCGATCTTCCTCGTGCAGTCCCGGGGCGACAAGCCGGTGAACGGCGCCGACATGCTGATCGCCATGTTCGGCGAACAGGAGAGCCACGCCGTCTACTGCCTAAAGAAGCAGTCGATCGCGCGTCTCGACGTCCTGAACTACGTTGCACACGGCATATCGAAGAAGACGCCCGAGAACGCGGAGACGGGCGATGGCGGGGCGCAGGAGGGCGAGCAGGGCGAGGCGCAACCGGCGCTGAAGAGCTTTGCGAGCGACCTGAACGAGTTGGCCAGGGCCGGGAAGATCGACCCGCTGGTGGGTCGCGACATCGAGGTGGAACGCGTCATCCAGATCCTCTGCCGCCGCCGCAAGAACAACCCGCTGTTGGTGGGGGAATCCGGCGTCGGCAAGACGGCGATCGCCGAGGGGCTCGCCAAGCGCATCGTCGACGGCGAAGTGCCGGAAGTGGTCGCTGAGAGCCGCGTGTTGGCGCTCGATCTCGGTGCCCTGCTGGCGGGGACGAAGTACCGGGGCGATTTCGAGAAACGCTTCAAGGTGCTGCTCGCCGAACTTCAGAAGGAGGAAGGATCGATCCTGTTCATCGACGAGATCCACACCATCATCGGTGCCGGATCGGCCTCCGGTGGCGTGATGGACGCCTCCAACCTGTTGAAGCCGCTGCTCGCCTCGGGCGACATCCGCTGCATGGGTTCCACGACCTACCACGAGTACCGGGGCGTGTTCGAGAAGGACCGCGCCCTGTCACGCCGGTTCCAGAAGATCGACATCGTCGAGCCGGACGTCAACGACACCTACCTCATCCTGAAAGGCCTGAAGTCACGGTTCGAGGACCACTATCGACTTCGCTTCACCGACCGGGCGTTGCGGGCGGCCGCGGAGCTGTCGGAACGCTATATCACCGACCGTTTCATGCCGGACAAGGCCATCGATGTGATTGACGAGGCCGGCGCCGCCCAGCAGCTTCTGTCCCCCAGCCGGCGCAAGAAAACGGTGGGTGCGGTGGATGTCGAGCAGGTGGTGGCGAAGATCGCTCGGATCCCGTCGAACCAGGTAACGACCTCGGACAAGGAAGCGTTGCGCGATCTCGATCAGCGCCTGAAGCTCGTGGTCTTCGGTCAGGACGAAGCCATCGACACCCTGGCCTCGGCGATCAAGCTGTCGCGCGCGGGACTCAAAACCGAGGGCAAACCCATCGGCTCATTCCTCTTCGCCGGTCCCACGGGCGTGGGCAAGACCGAGGTGTGCCGGCAGTTGGCCTTCATCATGGGCGTCGAGCTGCTTCGCTTCGACATGTCCGAATACATGGAAAGGCACACCGTCTCGCGCCTGATCGGAGCACCGCCGGGGTACGTGGGATTCGACCAAGGCGGACTGCTCACCGAAGCGGTGGTCAAGCACCCGCACAGTGTGGTGCTGCTCGACGAGGTGGAGAAAGCCCACCCTGAGGTGTTCAACCTGCTCCTGCAAATCATGGATCACGGCACCCTCACGGACAACAATGGCCGCAAGGCGGACTTCCGCAACGTGGTTCTGATCATGACCACCAACGCGGGCGCCCAAGAGGCGTCGCGGGCTTCCATCGGGTTCACGGAGCAGGATCACGGCTCCGATGCCATGGAGGTGTTGAAGAAGATGTTCACGCCGGAGTTCCGCAATCGCCTCGATGCGATCATGCAGTTCAACGCGTTGCCCATGGACATCATCAAGTCCATCGTCGACAAGTTTTTGACGGAACTGCAGGGCCAACTCGACGCCAAGAAAGTGGAACTCGATGTGGACGAGTCCGCGCGCGATTGGCTGGCGCGGGAGGGCTACGACACGAAGATGGGCGCGCGCCCGATGCAGCGGCTGATCCAGGAGAAGATCAAGCGCCGTCTCGCGGAGGACATCCTGTTCGGCGATCTGTCGGACGGTGGCGGCGTGGTCCACATCACCGAGGACGGCGGCGAGCTGGCGCTCGAGATCGAACCCCGAACCGCCAAGGTGTAGCCGTGGGGTGCCCTAACGTTCGCGGAACGTGATGCGACCCTTGGTGAGGTCGTAGGGGGTCAGTTCGACTCTAACGCGGTCGCCTGTGAGGATGCGGATGTAGTTCTTGCGCATCTTGCCCGAGATATGAGCGGTGACCACGTGTCCGTTGTCCAACTCCACCCGAAACATGGTGTTCGGCAGCGTGTCGACAACAACGCCTTCCATCTCGATTTGTTCTTCTTTCGCCATTGAGCGCCATTGAGTCCTTGTCTTTGCGCCTATTGCGCACGAACCCGCGTTGTGCGGGCGCGCGCATTTAACCACTTGGGGCCGGTGTTCGCTACCGGGTCGAAGCGCCAGCGTCCCCGTTGCGTGGGTTGGCCATTGTTGGCGTGTACGAGTGCCAGGAAGTCGCGGCGCGGCATGGTGCGGGCGCCGAGCATGGCCAGATGGTCGTTCGGAAGCTGACAGTCGATCAGCGTGAAGTTCCAGATGTCCAGTTGATGGGCGAGGTGGGCGAGAGCGACCTTGGACGCGTCCGATGCCTTGGCGAACATGGATTCCCCGAAGAACATGCGGCCGAGGGATACTCCGTAGAGCCCGCCCACCAGCTCGTGGTCGATCCAGGTCTCCACCGAGTGGGCGAGCCCCATCTCGTGCAGCGCGTGGTAGCCAGCGCGCATGCGCGGTGTGATCCAGGTTCCGCGCGACGACCTGCGCGGTTCGGCGCAAGCCGCCGTGACCTCCGCGAAGGCTTCGTCAACAGTGACCCGGAACCGGTCGGAGCGCAGCCGCTTGGCTAGGCTGCGGGAGACTCGCAGCTCGCTTGGAGCCATCACCGCACGGGGGTCTGGCGACCACCACAGGACCGGTTCATCGTCGTCGTCGAACCAGGGGAAGATTCCGTGGGAGTAGGCGTCGATCAGGCGTTCGGGATTGACATCGCCACCGTATGCCACGAGGCCGTCGGCCGATGCCAGGTTCGGATCCGGAAACGCGGACCGGGAGAGGGGAGTCACCGTGCGGCGCGGGACTCGAGCGCGTCCAGATATTTCTCCGCGTCCAACGCGGCCATGCAACCGAATCCGGCGGACGTCACCGCCTGGCGATACACATGGTCGGCGACGTCACCGGCGGCGAACACGCCGGGAACGCTGGTCGCCGTGGCATTGCCGTCGGTGCCGCTCTCGATGCGCAGATAGCCGTCGCGCATCTCGAGCTGTCCCTCGAAGATGCCGGTGTTCGGAACGTGGCCGATGGCGATGAAGATGCCGTCGACCGCGATGTCCCGCCGGGCGCCGTTCTTGGTGCTTGCGAGCACCGCGCCGGTAACGCCGGTGTCGTCGCCCACGACTTCGGCAAGGGTGTGGTCCCAGATGATGTTCACCACGCCCTCGTCGGCGCGTTCGAACAAGCGTCCCTGCAGGATCTTCTCGGCGCGAAGTTCGTCGCGACGGTGCACGACGTGGACGCGGCTGGCGATGTTGGACAGGTAAAGGGCCTCCTCCACGGCGGTATTTCCCCCGCCGATCACGGCGACCTCGCGGTCGCGGAAGAAGAACCCGTCGCAGGTGGCGCAGGCGCTGACCCCGCGGCCCTTGTACGCTTCCTCGGAAGGCAACCCGAGATACTTGGCCGTCGCGCCCGTGGCGATGATCAGCGCATCGCAGGCGTAGTCGCCCTGGTCGCCCATGAGTTTCAGCGGACGCTCACCCAAGTCCACGCTGCCGATGTGGTCGTTGATGATCGTCGTGCCGAACTTCTCCACGTGGTCGGCCATGCGCAGCATGAGTTCGGGCCCCTGCAGTCCATTGTGGTCCCCAGGCCAGTTGTCGACATCCGTGGTGGTCGTGAGTTGCCCTCCCACCTCGACACCGGTGATCAACACCGGGTTCAGGTTGGCCCGCGAGGCGTATAGCGCAGCGGTGTAGCCCGCCGGACCAGAGCCGAGAACAATGAGCTTGTGGCGGTCGGCCGCCTCAGTCGGCATTGAGCAGCTCGACAAACGGTGCGGCCTTGGCATGGCCGGCGATCGCCTCCGCGAGGGTTCGGCCATGACCGTCGCGGGCCCGCACGTCGCGCCCCTCGGCCCGGTAGAAGGCGAGGAAGCGGCTGAAGTCCTCGGGCCGCATGCTCTGGTAGGCGTGGCGCAGCACGTAGAAGTCCGGATCGCCCGGGAACGATGCCCCGGACTGGGTCGGGACGGTCTTGCCGAGGAAGCTCCTGACCCGGTCGTCGTCCCAGACCTCGTCGAGTACCTTCTGTTTGTCTTTTCTCATCGAATCTCCGTCGAAGCGGTGCCTGAACCGGCGTGCTCACCGACACTTGCCGCATCGCCACCGCCGACGCGCAGGCGCGGATGATACATGTCGCGGCGTCACGGCGACGTTGGATCGTCGCCGTAGGTGTGCGTGATGACTTCCCAGATGTGGCCGTCTTCGCATTCGAAGTAGAACCCGCGTCCGCCCCAGCGATGGTTGATCTCGCCGTCGGTGCGGCTGCGGGGGCCGCTGCCGAAAACGACACCGGCCGCCTTGACGCGGTCGAGGATGGCGTCGAACTCCTCGTCCGAGGCGAGAAAGGCATAGTGGCTGGAGCGGGGATTCGGCGAGTCGTCGAAATCGAGGGTCAGCGTCTCATTGATCTTCACCGGGGCGAAGTGACCCCAGGTGCCGTGGTACTCGAGCCCGAGGATGCCGGCGATGAACTGCGCCGACTTCACCTTGTCGTGTGCGGGTACGATGGTGTGGTCCAACTGCAGCGTCATGGCGGTCTCCAAACGAAGTTCGAGGGGCGGATTATGGACCGAACGCGACGCCTAGACTCATTGAGCGGCGTTGATGTTTACACGCAGGTTGCGTATGGCAGCAACGCTTGAACTTGCTCTTGGTCGCCTCGCGTACTCGCGAGGCGCACTAGGCATGGTTCGAGGCCTCGCCGCGTGCTGTCTTTGCGCGGCGCTGGCCGGTTGCGCGCCCGATAGCGGCGTGTACAAGGCGAGCCGTCTTTGCGTGGATCTGCCGGCTGGGCCCGTCCGGGACGCGGCATGGGAGCGGGCGCTCGTGCGGCTGGAGACGGGCTTGGGCGACATCGGCTACTCATGGTCGTCCCGGACGATAGACGCGTACGACACTCGGATCCACACATGGCACCTGGCGAAACCGAGGCGGGGCGAGCCCTACAATCATGTGAACGTGCTCTACTACGCGAACCCCGAGCGGCACGGCCAGGGTTGCGACGTGCGGGTGGAGGTTTACCCCGACATGTGGGAGCCGCAGGGCGAACTCGAATGGCGCACGTTCTTCCGGCTGCGGGACCAGATTCTGCCGGCGGTGATGCCGGACGCGGCCGTCGAGGTGCTGTACCACCCGGGCTTGTGGACTTCGGCCTGGGAAGTGCCGGACCTGGCGGCGCGATTCGCGCCCGGCGAGGCGCTGCCGCCGGCGGTCCAGGAGCGGCTCGACGCCTACGAGGAGCGTTGGGCGGTCGGGCGCTGGTGGGAGCGCTCCACCGCCACGATGTGGATGGCGTGGAAGGGTACCGGGGGCGCGCACGTTTACGGGGTGGGAATGTATTTGGCCTTTCCCCTGAACTGGGCCGCGTTCGCGGCGTTCGCGCTGGCGGTCCTGATTGGACGCAAGGTGGTCAGATCCCGCGCGTGGCGGACGGCCGGCTTCGTGACGCTCGCGGTCGTGCTGCTGATGCCCGTGAAGGTGCCGACGTTCGTCGGCTGGATCTACATGCCGCACGGGTTCGTGCAGGTGTACGACTTCGATCCCCACTACTATTTTCGCGAGTCTGGCTTCGCGCTGGTCGCGGCGCTGGTCACGGCGGTGTTGGCATGGCTGCTTCTGCGGTTGGTGCGTCGCTGGCGGGGCGGCGGGGCGTCGCCTGCCGGTCGTTCAATGGAAATCCCTTGACCTGAACGCGACCGCCTCCGACGGGGCGATTTCGGAGGGTGCGGCGTCCTGGCGATCATCGGTCGCCGATGCGTGCGACGAGAGCTCGCCGAGCTTGTGGCTCAAGTCGAGCACCTCGCCGGCGATGACGTGGATGACGGCGCCCTCCCGTTCCACGACACCCTTGACGGCAATCAGCCGGCTTTGCAGAAGGGCAGCGCGGAAACGCTGCAGCACCGAGTTCCAGACGACGATGTTGCTGTTGCCGGTCTCGTCCTCCAGGGTCATGAACACCACGCCCGTGGAGGTTCCGGGACGCTGCCGGCAAGTGACGATGCCCGCCACCTGGACGAACTGCTTGTGCCGGTAGTCGGTGAGTTCGAGGGCCGTGCGGCAGCTCTTGAACTCCGGCTCGCCGCGCAACAGCGCCATGGGATGCGGTCCGAGGGTGAGTCCGAGATAGCGGTAGTCGGCCAGCAGGTCTTCGCCTTCGGAGGGTCCGTCGAGGGCCACGGTGGTTCGGTAGGGTGCTTGCGTTCCCCTCCACAGGACCGTCGGGCGGTCGATGCCGGCGGCGTCCCAATGCGCCTGGTAGCGGTGCCCCGACAGGCTCTCGAGAGCGCCCGCCCGGGCCAGGAAGGTCAGCGCACGATCGTCGAGTTCCGCCCGCCGGTTGAGATCGTCGATGTCCCGAAACGGCTGGCTGTTCTCGATGCGGCGCGCGGCCTCTTCGCTCAGTCCCTTGACTTGGCGCAGGCCCAGGCGTAGCGCCGGCTGGGCAGCACGGTAGCCGTCTATGTGTCGAGCCGGTGATTCCAGGCGCTCCAGGCGCTCCAGGCGATAGTCCCAGCCGCTCTTCTGGACATCGGCGGGACGCGCCTCGATGCCGTGGGCGACGACATCCTGCAGGAGCTGCGAAGGCGAATAGAAGCCCATTGGCAGACTGTTCAAGAGGCCGCAGCAGAACGCTGCGGGTTGGTGGCGCTTCAACCAGGCGGAAACGTAGACCAGGAGGGCGAAACTCGCGGCGTGGGACTCCGGGAAGCCGTATTCGCCGAAGCCCTTGATCTGCTCGAAGATCCGCTCGGCGAAGTCGCGGTCGAGGCCCCGCTCTAGCATGCCGTCGACGAGTTTCCCCTCGAAACGTTCCAGGCCGCCGCGGCGCCGCCAGGCCGCCATGGCGCGCCGAAGCTGGTCCGCTTCCCCCGCCGAAAAGCCCGCAGCCACCATGGCGAGTTCGATGACCTGTTCCTGGAAGATGGGGATGCCGAGGGTGCGGTCGAGAACCTTGCGAACCGCGTCGTTGGCGTAGACGACCGGCTCCAGTCCCTGGCGACGGCGCAGGTAGGGATGCACCATGTTGCCTTGGATCGGCCCCGGACGAACGATGGCGACCTCGATCACCAGGTCGTAGAAGCTCTCGGGTTTCAGGCGAGGCAGCATGGACATCTGCGCGCGGGATTCGACTTGGAAGACACCGACGCTGTCCGCGCGCTGGAGCATGGCGTAGGTTTGTGGATCTTCCGGCGGAATCTCGTCGATGCGGCTCGGTGAGAAACCGGCCGTCGCCGGTTGGGATGCGATCAGGGCGAGGGTCTTGCGGATCGCCGTCAGCATGCCGAGGCCGAGCACGTCGACCTTCAGCAGGTTCAGGGCCTCGAGGTCGTCCTTGTCCCACTGAATGACGGTGCGATCCGCCATGGCGGCGTTCTCCACCGGCACCAGTTGCGCCAACGGCCCTGCGGAGATGACGAAACCGCCCACGTGCTGCGAAAGGTGGCGGGGGAAACCGAGAATCTCGTTGACGAGGAACTGGAACTGTCGGGCAGTGCGGCTCTGCGGCTCAACTCCCGCCGTTTCAAGACGCGCCTTGATCTCCGACCGGTTGTCCCACCAGGACATGGACTTCGCCAGCAGATCCACCAGGTCGGGGTCGAGACCGAGCGCCTTGCCCACGTCGCGGATGGCGCTGCGTGGCCGGTAGGTGATCAGCGTTGCGGCCAGCGCGGCCCGGTCGCGGCCGTAGCGCTCGTAGATGTACTGGATGACCTCCTCGCGGCGCTCGTGCTCGAAGTCGACGTCGATGTCCGGCGGCTCGTTGCGCTCCTTCGAGACGAAGCGTTCGAACAACAGGTGCATGCGCGCCGGGTCCACCTCGGTGATCCCGAGGCAGTAGCAGACCGCGGAGTTGGCGGCGGAGCCGCGCCCCTGGCAGAGGATGCCGCGTGCCTTGGCGAAGCGGACGATGTCGTGGACCGTGAGGAAGAAGTACTCGTAGCCGAGTTCGGCGACGAGCATGAGTTCCTTGTCGATCAGTGCGGCGACATCCGCCGGGATTCCCCCGGGCCAGCGTTCCTTCGCGCCGGCCTCGGTGAGCCGGCGCAGATGCTCGGCCGGGGTGAGCCCCGTCGGCACCAGTTCGCGTGGATACTCGTAGCGGAGTTCGTCCAGCGAGAACGTGCAGCGCTCGGCTACGGCCATCGTTTCCGAGAGCATTTCCGGCGGGTAGATCTCCGGCAGCCTCGACAACGGCCTCAAGTAGCGTTCGCGGTTCTGGTCGGCCCGGGTTCCCAAGGCGTGGACGGGCATCTTCAAGCGGATGGCCGTCAGCACATCGCGTAGCGGCTGACGGTCCGGCAGGTGCATGCGGGCACCGTTGCTGGCAACGACCGGCAACTCCAGGCGCGACGACAGGGTCAGCACCTGGGCGGCCTTGTCGAGATCGTCGTGTTCCAGGAAGAGTTCGAGCGAAATCCACAAATTGGGAAGTAACTGCTTGATCCTGCGTCCCGTTTCTAGTTTCTCCGCAAAAGGATCCCGGTTCGGAATCCAGAGCGCGAGGCAATCGTTCACACTTTCACGCAGATCCTCGACGTTGAGTTCGTAGTCGCCCTTCGGCGCCCGGCGGCGCGCCCGGGTGATGAGTTCCGAGAGTTGGCCGTAGGCGCGTCGGTCGGGTGCGAGCAGGACGAGGTGGATGTCTCCACCAACACCGATCGGAATGTGGAATTCGGCACCGACGATCAGCTTGATCCCCACCTCGCGGGCGGCGAGGTGGGCCTTGACGACGCCCGCCAGGGAACACTCGTCGGTGATGGCGATGGCCTGGTAGCCGAGGACATGGGCTGTGCGCACCAGCTCTTCGGGATGGGACGCGCCGCGCAGGAAGCTGAAGTTGGAGATGGCGTGCAGTTCCGCGAAAACAGGGTGTTCATCTGCGTAGGGGCGACCGCGCGCCCTGGCGGGCGCGTTGTGATCGCCCTCGTTCGTGCGGCGCGCCGCTAGGTGGCGCGTTTGCAGTTCGTTTCGAGAACTGCGCTCGGCGTCAGGAGAAGTAGCCATGCAGATACCAGCGTTCGTCGTGGTCGCGGTACAGCCAGCACTGCACGCCGTCCCCGGAGACGGCGGTGTAGTAGTCGCGGTGCTGCTGCGCGGTGTCCCACCACCCGGTCTCGATGCGCTCCGGACCCGACAGCAGTTCGAATAGCCGGGCGTCGACAGGCTTTGGCGGGTCGAACAGCCAGAGTGGACGGTGGATCGCCGTTCGAGGCTCCGATGTCGACCGGTGGAGGTTTGTCGCGCGCTCGAAGGACCAGGCGTGTTCCGGCCGATGGTCGTCGACGATCCTCAAGCCCCGGACCGCGTCGTGACCGAGCTTGGCGGTGAGCGAGTCCACGAGCTCGGCGCTCGACGCCGAGGTGCGCCGGCTCATCGCGAAGAGGTCCACGGCGGCCGGGGCCAACGGCGCCGTAGAGTCGGCTTTGAGAGAAACGCTCATCACCTCTTCGGCTCCCTCGTGTAGTGTGGCGCTTTCGAGCTTCAGCTTGCTCAAGGCGAGCAGCGCCTTGTCGTCCGTCCGCGGCTCGGCGAACTCGACGCCGAACTCGGTCGGTTGTCCGGATAGCGGTTCAACCGCCCAGGTCAGGGCGCTGACCCCGAGTTGACGCTTGGCGAGCCAACGAACGAGTTCCGCGAGCAGCCGGCGCATGGGCAGGAGCAGGGCACCCTTGCCGCGTATCGGTTCCAGGAGATGCACACTGGAACGGAATGTCTCGGGCGGTTCGATGTATTCGCGGGGATCGGCCTTCTGCCCGGTCAGGCGCGCCAGGTAGTCGACCAGCGCCGGTCCGAACCGCTTGCCAAGTTCCCAGGCCGGTAGCTTGTGGAGTTCGCCGATCCGGGTGATGCCCATGTTCGCCAACCGTTCGAGATCCTTGGCGGGGAGGTCGGTATGGACGAGAGCCGCGTGGCGCAACGCGTCGACATCGTCTCGGGGCGTGCCGACACCCGCAGCCGAGCGGGCCAGCACCAAGGCCGCCAGCGGCGTGGCCGCCGCCGCCATGGAGCCCTCGTGCCCGAGGCGTCGGCAGCGGGCGGCCAGTTCGTCCATGATCGCCGTCAGACCGCTGCATGGCACATCGAAGCAGGCCGACCGCTTGCGGTCGTCGGCGTCGCCGCGAAGCGGATGCGTCTTCCATGGCAGGCGCAGACTGCCGCGCACTTCCAGGAGCATCGCATCGGGTGGGGCGAGACTGACCCGAGGGGTGAAGTGGTAGCCGGCATGTCCGAGGAGTTCGAGACGCCGCTGCTCCGCCGCCGGGTCGCGGGAGAAGTGCGCGAGTTCCGGCAGGATGGTGTGCGCCGTGGCCAGTGTGCTGCCGATTTCGATGCCGGCGAGGCGTGCCTCCTTGTTCGCCTGGACCACCCGGTTGTCCGCCACCAGGACCGCGGGTGTCCGGCAACGCGATCCGAGCAGGTGCCCTTCCAGGCCGAGCAGGGGGAAGTACGCCGCCAGCCAAAGCATTTCCTTCATACCCGCTCCGCAACTCCGGATTCGGGGTTGTCGAAAGTCAGCTCGATGCCCGGCACTGGCCAGCCGCTGCGACGTTTGACGATGTCCACAAGCAACCCACCGTGCCGCGGTTGGAGGTGCAGCCGGAGTTCCGCGGCGGAGGGATCGCCGAGGGCATCTTGCGGCCGGAAGAGGCTTCCCCAGGCGCCTCCCTGGCGTGCCGCGAACTGCAGGCGCCGGAGTTCCGCGAATTTGAGGCGTGACTCCGACAGCCAGCCGAGCACGGCGCAGCAGGCGCCGGTCCTCAAGGCCTGCTCCAGCGCCCAGAGGGCTTCGCCGTGGCTGTCCGGATGGACCAGCAGCACCTTGGCGAGATCGATGCCTGCCGCTTGCAGGGCGGGCGCATAGGGAACGAAAGGAGGCGCAACCCAGGTGATCAGACGGTCCTCGGTCGTGCAGAGCAAGGACAGCGCCGGCGACACCAGGCGCAGTTCGCCGATGCCGGGGACGGCGCAGAGCAGTTCGGTCAGGCCCGCCGATGGCCAACCGTGATCGACGAGTTCCGCATCCAGGGCCGGAAAACCGGTGCCGATGCCATCCGACCCGCTGCCTTTGGATCCTGGTCTGTGTCCGGGAAGCTCACGCGCCCGCCACAATCCCGATCCGGCGCAGAGCTTGTCGAGCACGTTGACGTCCGACATGGAGACAACTGTCTTTCCATACAGGGGTTGGCCAGATTAACTGGATCTTCGTACAGTATCAACCGCATCCAAGCTCATGGAGAAACAGGGTAAAGTAGCCGTTTTGCCCGCGCCCCGGACGGCGGGGCAAGTGAACGGAAGACTTGATGATTTTCGACAGCACAGACACCTACATCTCCACCGACGAACTGTCCATGGCGGTGGACGCCGCGGTGAAACTGGAGCGTCCGCTCCTAGTCAAGGGCGAGCCCGGTACCGGCAAGACCCTGCTTGCCGAGGAGATCGCCAACACTCTGGGCCTGCGGCTCTTCACCTGGCACATCAAGTCCCAGACCAAGGCTCTGCAGGGACTCTACGAGTACGACGCCGTGTCCCGCCTGCGGGACTCCCAGCTCGGTGACGACCGCGTTGGCGACATCCGCAACTACATCAAGAAGGGCAAGCTCTGGGAAGCGTTCGAAGCCGACGAACGGGTGGTGCTGTTGATCGACGAGATCGACAAGGCCGACATCGAGTTTCCCAACGACCTGCTGCAGGAACTCGACCGCATGGAGTTCTACGTCTACGAGTTGAACGAAACCATCGTCGCCAAGCAGCGGCCCATCGTGGTCATCACCTCGAACAACGAGAAGGAACTGCCGGATGCGTTCCTGCGCCGCTGTTTCTTCCACTACATCAACTTTCCCGACCGCGAGACCATGGAGCAGATCGTCGACGTGCACTTTCCGAGCATCAAGAAACACTTGGTCAAGGAGGCGATGGAGATCTTCTTCGACGTGCGCAAGGTGCCGGGGCTCAAGAAGAAGCCGTCCACCTCGGAACTCATCGACTGGCTGAAGCTCCTCATGGCCGACGACATCCCGGACGAGATACTCACCAACCGCGACACCACCAAGGCGATTCCGCCGCTCTACGGCGCGCTGGTCAAGAACGAGCAGGACGTCCACCTGCTCGAACGCCTGGCGTTCATGAACCGGCGCGACCAGCGCGGCTGACGTTTCGCCGGGGGCCGAGGGAAAGACAGACCGTGCTGATCAACTTCTTCCTGACCCTGCGCCGCTACCAGGTGCCGGCGACCATCCGCGAGCTGATGGATCTCATCAATGCCCTTGGTCAACGGGTGGTGTACAGCAACGTCGACGACTTCTACCTGCTGTCGCGTACCTGCATGGTCAAGGACGAGAAGAACTACGACAAGTTCGACCGCGCCTTCAGCGCTTACTTCAAGGGGCTCGAGGATCTCCACGGCCTCTTGGAGTCGCTGATCCCCGACGAGTGGCTGCGACGAGAGTTCGAACGGGCACTCACCCCCGAGGAACTGGAGCAGATCAAGTCGCTCGGCGGTCTGGAGAAGCTGATCGAGGCGTTCCGCGAAGCGCAAGAGAAGGCCGAGGCCGAACAAGGCGAGGATGAACAAGGCCGGCAAGGCAACGCCGACCGACCGGGGAGCGGCGGACCGGGCGGGCCTGGCCGCGGCCGCAAGAAGAAGGCGAAGAAGGTCTGGGACCAGCGCCAGTACCGAAACCTCGACGACTCAGTCGAGATCGGCACCCGCAACATCAAGATGGCGCTGCGCCGGCTGCGCAAGTTCGCACGCACAGGCGAGGACGAGGAGCTGGACATGGACAACACCGTCCGGTCCACCGCCGACAATGGCGGTCTGCTTGACATCCGCTTGAGGCCGCTGCGTCGCAACACCGTGAAAGTCCTGCTGCTGCTCGACATCGGCGGTTCCATGGACGCCCACGTCAAGATTTGCGAAGAACTGTTCTCGGCGACGCGCACCGAGTTCAAGCACCTGGAGAGCTACTACTTCCACAACTTCATCTACGAGTCCGTGTGGAAGGACAACCGCCGGCGTATGAACGAGCGCATCCCCACCTGGGAGCTCCTTCACAAGTACGCTCGCGACTACAAGGTGGTGTTCGTCGGCGATGCCACCATGGCGCCCTACGAGATCACTCACGCCGGGGGCAGTGTCGAGCATTGGAACGAGGAACCCGGTGCGGTGTGGATCTCCCGTTTCACGGCGGGCTACGACAAGCTCGTCTGGATCAACCCCACACCCCAGGAGACTTGGGAATACTCGACCTCGGTGGCCATGACCCGGGAACTGGTGGACGGGCAGATGTATCCGCTCACGGTCGCCGGTCTCGAGGGAGGCATGGGCTACCTCTCCAAGTAATTCCGCCTACGGCGACGTCGCCGTCGACCATGTCCACGACCCCTCCGTCCCCGACGCCACACGTCCGTTTCCCCAGCGAACTACCCATCACGGCGCGTATCGGCGAGATCGTCGAATCACTTCGGCGTCATCCGGTATTGATCGTTGCGGGCGAGACCGGGTCAGGCAAGACGACCCAACTACCGAAGGCTTGCCTGGCCGCTGGACTGGGTAGCCGGGGGATCATTGCGCACACCCAGCCGCGTCGGCTTGCGGCGCGCACAGTGGCGGCGAGGATCGCGGAGGAACTCGGGGTCGAACTAGGCGCTGAGGTGGGCTACGCGGTGCGTTTCAGCGAACGTGTCTCCGAGAAGACGCGGGTCAAGGTGATGACCGACGGCTTGCTCCTCAATGACATCCAGCGCGACCGTCGGCTCGAGCGCTACGACTGCGTGATCGTCGACGAGGCCCATGAGCGTAGCCTCAATGTCGACTTCATCCTCGGCTACCTGCGCTGGCTGCTCGATCGGCGCACGGATCTCAAGGTCGTTGTCACCAGCGCCACCATCGACGTCGACGCCTTCGCCAGCCACTTCGGCGATGCGCCCGTGGTCGAGGTCTCGGGCCGCGGATTTCCGGTCGACGTCGTCTATCGGCCAGAGGAGGCCGACGCGCAGCAAGCCCTAGTGGACTGTCTGCGGACCATCGCAGGCCAAGCCCCGGTGGGCGATCGCGACATCCTGGTGTTTCAGTCCGGTGAGCGGGAGATCTTCGAGACCTCGCAACTGCTGAGACGCGAGTTTCCCGACCGGTTCGAGATCCTGCCGCTGTATGCCCGCCTGCCGGCCAAGGACCAGCAGCGCATCTTCGCCCCCGGGGGCCGACAGCGGGTAGTGCTGGCCACCAACGTGGCGGAGACCAGCATCACCGTGCCGAACATCGGCTATGTCGTCGATCCGGGCTTCGCCCGCGTGAGCCGCTACAGCTATCGTGCCAAGCTGCAACGTCTGCCGGTTGAACCGATCTCACAGGCCAGCGCCCGGCAGCGGGCGGGCCGTTGCGGGCGCGTGGCACCTGGGGTCTGCTATCGGCTCTACGGCGAGCAGGACTTCGAAGACCGGCCCGCATACACCGATCCGGAGTTGACGCGCACCAATCTCGCCTCGGTTGTCCTCGCCATGCGCGCCTTCCGCCTCGGCGACATCGAGTCTTTCCCGTTCATCGATTCGCCGGCACCGCGCGCCGTGCGCGATGCCATCGGCCTGCTTCACGAACTGCAGGCTCTGGAGAACGACGATCTGACCCCCACCGGACGCACCATGGCGCGCCTTCCGGTGGACCCGAGGCTGGCGCGGATGTTGATCGAGGGGGCGAAGCGCGACTGCGGCGCACTTTCCGAAGTCTTGATCATTGCGTCGGCGTTGGCGGCACAGGATTCCCGGCTGAGGCCCATGGACCGACGTGAAGCCGCCGACCGGGCGCACGCGGAATTCGCCGATCCGGGATCGGACTTCCTAGCCTATGTGAACCTCTGGGGCTACCTGGAGGAAGCACGATCGAACCTGTCCCGCGCGGCGTTCCGGCGCTTGCTGGAAGGTCGCTTCCTGAGTCCAGCGCGAGTCCGCGAGTGGCGCGCGCTACACCGCCAGCTACTGCTCGCCTGCCGTGATCTCGGGATGCGAGTAAATCGCCGGCCAGCGTCCTACGCCGCCGTACACCGTGCGCTGCTCTCGGGTTCCCTCGGTTTCATCGGGGTCGAGCGCGAGGCGTCGTCTGGCCGTGGTAGCGGCCCGAAGCGGAGACCCTCGGCCGAGTACGATGGCGCCCGCGGCCTGCGGTTCCGGCTGTTTCCCGGATCGGCTCTCGCTCGGCGTGCGCCGAAGTGGGTCGTGGCGGCGGAGGTCAGCGACACCGGCCGGACCTATGCTCGCTGCGTGGCGGGTGTCGAACCGGAGTGGATCGAGAAGTCGGCGGCACATCTCCTTCGGCGCAGCTACTCAGAACCCTTCTGGGACGACCGGCGCGGCGAAGCCATGGTCCGCGAACAGGTTTCCGTGTATGGCCTCACCGTGGTCGGCGAGCGTCCGCGAAGGGCGTACGAAGTCGACCCGGAAGGTGCCCGGCGAATCTTCGTCCGTGAAGCGCTGGTGGGTGGTGACCGCCGCATCGAGGCCGCGTTCCTCGAGCGCAACGAGCAACTGCGCCGGCGGATCGAGGAGCGTCAGGCGAAGAGTCGGCGGGCTGATCTCCTAGCGGGCGAGTCGGTGCGGGTGGCCTTCTATCTCGAACGTTTGCCGGTTGCCGTCTGCTCGATCGCCACCTGCAACGAATACACGCGCAAGGCGTGGGAAGTCGAGCTGGCGCGCTTGGAGATGACAGAGGACGACCTCGCCGCCGGTGAAGCGGGCTACGCCGAGGACGACTTTCCCACCCGGCTCGCGGTGGGCGGCGGCGAGATGCAGTTGGCGTATAGATTCGCTCCCGGCGAGCCCGACGACGGGGTCTCGCTGCGCGTCGAGGCGGGAATGCTCGGGCAACTGGATGCCCACGCGTTGGCGTGGCTGGTGCCGGGCTTTTTCGAGGACAAGTGCCTCGCGCTCGTCCGGGCACTACCCAAGACGTTCCGCCGACGGCTGGCACCCGCGCGGGACCGACTGCATCCCGTGATCCCGTTGCTGGCGGAGCCGGGGACGTATCGTTGCGGCACGCTCGCCGAGGCCCTCTCCAAGGCGGTCCACGCGATCCACGGCGTGGCCGTACCTGTGGACGCGTGGCGAGAAGAGGCTCTTCCGGAGCATCTGAGGATCAACATCCAGGTGCGTGACCGACGAGGGCGCATGCTGGACCAGGGTAGGGATCTGGTCGCGCTGAAGAGCCGGGTTATGCCCCGCGTCGAACGGAGCCTTGGCGACGGTCTGCGGGCGGCCCACGAGCGTCACGACATAACCGAGTTTCCTGCCGAAGGCGTGCCCGACTCGATCACCATCGTCGACGGCGGCAACCGTACCGTCGTCCATCCCGTCCTGGTTGATCGCGGCCGCGGTGTCGACCTGCTCGTACAGACCACGCCGCGCGGACGCGCATCGCTAGATCGCGACGGCTTCACCCGCCTGGCGGTGCTGGCCGATGCCGGCGGCGTCCGACGGCTGCGCCGCGAGGTGGACCACGACCTCACCCTCGCACTGCACTATGCACCCTTGGGCAACCCGGCGGATCTGGCGGACGGCCTGATCGGGGCCGCGTACTGGTTCGCCTGCTTCGATGGGCGCGATCTGCCGAGAACCAAGGCCGATTTCGATCGGCGCCTTGTAGACAACAGATCGGCCGTACCCGCTGTGTTTGCCGAGATGCTCGGTCATGCACGGGACACGCTTCACAAGCGTCTCGACGTCGCGAAACGGATCGAGTCCCTCGTCTCGCCGGCATTCGCACCGACTCGAGACGACCTCGCCGGGCAACTCCAGGACCTCGTACCCGCGGCCTTCGTTCGCTCCACACCGCGGGCCCGATTGGCCGACCTGCCGCGCTATCTCGACGGCATGCTGCACCGCATCGGCAACCTGCAGGGCCGCGTTCGGCGGGACCGTGCAGGAATCGAAGCTGTCGCCGACTGGGATCGCCGGTTGGCAGCGCTGCAGGCGGCCGGCCGCACCGATCTGGACGAGCTCGCAGAGTTGCGCTTCCTTCTGCAGGAGTACCGGATCGGGGTCTTCGCGCAGCACCTCGGAACTCGGCAGAAGGTGTCTCCGGAACGCTTGAAAATGCGTTTCGATGCCGTGTCGGAAGTCTCATAGAACCCACGAGATCAGTGTGTATACTCGGAACTCGTGACGCCCGTAGTGGTCATACAGGTAGGACCGCCTGGCGGTCCACGCTAACAAGATGAAGGAGAGAGAGATGTTGAACCGCAAGATGAAGCCGATCGCCGTCGCCGTTGGTGCGGCGTTCGCCGCGTCCGTGGCGGGAAGCGCCGCGGCCGAGGGAGTTGATCCCTTCGAAGCCACCCTGTTGGAGGATGGGGTACTCATTGCCACGAGCCACAAGGAAGGCGGCTGCGGCGAGGACAAGGAGAAGTCCGAGGGCGACGAAGCCAAGTGTGGTGAAGAGGGCGAGTCCGACGAGGAAGGCAAGTGCGGCGAAGGTAAGTGCGGCGAAGAGGGCGATTCCGACGAGGAAGAGTCCGACGAGGAATCCGAGGAGGAGTAGTCCGCCGCGGCTGGACAACCCGCGCGTAATCCGACGTAATCCGAAGGACGCGCGGGTTCCCAGCTCCGCCATCACCCGTACGGCACGGGCGATTCGCCCGGCACGCCGAAGCGGGGACCAACCATGACAGCCTTGACCGGTGCCGGACTGGGGTTGCGCCGTGGATTCATGCGCGCGCTTGACCGCGAGCAAGCCCTCGAATCGCGCGTCGACTTCATGGAGGTCGCGCCGGAGAACTGGATCGATGTTGGCGGTCGATTCGCACGGCTCTTCCGCTCGTACACCGAGCGTTTTCCCTTCGTCTGTCACGGCTTGTCGCTCTCGCTGGGCAGTCCGGCGCCGTTGGACCAGGAATTTCTCCGCGCGGTCAAACGGTTTCTCGACGAACACGGCATCGGCGTCTACACCGAGCACCTATCGGCCTGCAGCGACACCGGCCATCTCTACGACCTAATGCCGATTCCGTTCAGCGGCGATGCCGTACGCTACGTGGCGGACCGGATACGCCGGGTCCAGGATGCGCTCGAACGGCGGATCGCCGTCGAAAACATCTCCTACTACGCCACGCCGGCGGTTTCGGGAGAGGAGCTGACGGAGTTGGAGTTCATCAATGCAGTGGTCGAAGAGGCAGATTGCCAGCTGCTCCTCGATGTCAACAACATCTATGTCAACAGCATCAACTTCGGCTACGACCCTTCCGCCTTTCTGCACGGCCTACCGGGACACCGGGCCGCCTACGTGCATGTGGCCGGCCACTATCGGGAGGCCGAGGATCTGCGCATCGACACCCACGCGGCGGCGGTGGTCGATCCGGTGTGGCGACTACTCGAAGAGGCCTACCGCCTTTACGGTCCGCTGCCGACGGTCCTCGAGCGCGACTTCAATTTCCCGCCCGTCGAGTCACTGCTCGCCGAGGTCGCGAAGATCCGCGACACGCAGGCAGCCGCTCATGGATCGCCGTAGATGACCGCCGCGGAATCCGGCGACGCCGAACGAGGAGTCGTGGAGGAAGACCGGCTTGGGTTTCAGGCCGCGCAGATCGACTTCGCCGCCTACATACGGCACCCAGATCTCAATCCCATGCCGCCCGGCATCGAGGAGCGCCGGATGCGCATCTACGCGCGGCTGTTCTACAACAACATCGAGTCGTTCCTGGCAAGGACCTTCTCCGTATTCCGCGACATCGCCGGCGACGAGCCTTGGCATGCGATGGTGCGTGACTTCATGCACCGGCATCGCGCCGAATCGCCCTACTACGCGCAGATTCCGGAGGAGTTCATGGAGTACCTGGATACCTGCCGCCGTGAAGCGTCGCCAGCGGCCAGCGTGGACGCCCGGACGTCCCAGGTGCAACCGGCGCTCTTGCCGTTCGCTTTGGAACTCTGCCACTACGAGTGGGTGCGTTTCGCTCTCGACCGGGCACCGGACGCCGACTGTGTATTCGACGACGAACCTGTCGGCGCCGACGATGCCTTGGTGGTGTCGCCCTTGGCCTGGCCATTGCACTACGTCTACCCGGTGCAGCGCATCTCTTCGGACTTCCAGCCCGAGGAGCCGCCTGCGGAGCCGAGCTGGCTGATCGCCTGCCGGAACCGCGACGACAAGGTCCGATTCACCAAGTCCAATGCCGTGACGACGAGGCTGCTCAACCTGCTCGGGGAGGGTGATTCCCGGGCCGCGTTTGAAGCCCTCGCGGGCGAACTCGATGCGGATCCGGAGCATGTCGAACGCACCGGTCTGAAGACCCTCAACCGGCTGCATCGACAAGACATTGTTGTGCGTGCCTAAGCGGTTGTTTCGACCCAACTAAGGGAGTAGGGTAGCGGCCCCGTCAAGTGCCACAATCGGATCGTCAATTGGCCATTGCGGTCATGGGCGACGACGAATCCGCCTCGTCGCTGATCCTTCGCCTGAGCAGCCTCGGTTTCGACGCCATCCACGCGCGCCGCGGCAGCCGGGCGTTCGTCAAGGTCCTCGAAGCCGCCGATCTCATCCTGTGCCCGTCCATCGCCGAGATCGCGTCGAGCGTTCAGGCGACCGGAAGGCCTCCCGCGCCGGTCGTCCTGGTCGCCTCCGCCTTGCCCGATGCCCACGGACTCCTAGCGGCGATGCGTCACGGCGTCATTGACGTGCTGACGCCTTCCATCGACGACGGTGAACTCGGGGAGCGGATCGAAAGCAATCTCGCGCGGGCACGGCCGTCGGACCTGCGTGTGGCCGGGCAACTCGACAGCCTGCAACGCGACCAGCGTGCGGGCCAGTACATCCAACTGCGTATGCTGCCGCCGTCCCCAATGGCCATCGACCGCTACCGGCTTGCGCATCGCGTCGAACCTTCGATGATCCTCTCGGGCGACTTCGTGGACTATTTCCGGATCGCCGACCGGCACTTCGTGTTCTACATCGCCGACGTGTCCGGCCACGGGGCGTCGAGTGCTTTTGTGACAGTGATTCTCAAGAATTTCTCCCGCCGCATTCGACGCGAGTATCACCCGCGGATGTTGCGCGACCCAGGCGAGATCCTCGCCGTGCTCAACCGCGAGCTGATCGACCAAGGGCTCGGCAAGCACGTCACGATGTTCATCGGCGTCGTGGACTTGGATGGCGACACCATCACCTATGCGAATGCAGGCCATTTTCCCCACGCCATCCACGCGGCCAATGGCGGTGCGGACTTCCTCGAAACCCCGGGCAAGCCCGTCGGCCTGTTCGACGACGTCGACTACGACGTCGGCACCGTGCCCATGGCCCCCGGCGACAGCCTAGTGACCTTCTCCGACGGCGTGCTCGAGGTGATGCGCGAGGAAGGACTGGCGGCCAAGGAGTCCCGGCTCGTGGACAGTGCAGCGGCCAGTGCTCCCAACCTCGGGGCACTCTGGGACAGCGTCGGCATCGGTTCCGGCGCACCGGGACCCGACGATATGACCTGCCTCGTGGTCGCCCGGGAAGCCTAGTGCTCCGTCAACCCTCAAACGTCGTGTCAGTGGTTGCCGGAGCGTTCCTCGCAAGGCGCGGATGCGAAGTCGTACCGGGGTACGTCGAGGATCCGCAACGGCGCATGGGTACATGCGGCGAGGGGCGCTCCGGCAATCACCCGAAGGGCGCGCCCGCAAGCGCCTCCCGCGTCGTTGGGGCGCCTCGACGTATGCCCGATATGCCTTCGGCGCGCCGTCTCGCGGGCGACGCTTGCGGACGGCGCTGACGCGACGTTTGAGGGTTGACGGAGCACTAGATGACTTTGGGACGCATCCTCGTCGGCAACGGCGACGGCACCTACCTCATCAAGTTCGTGGGCGATGTGCGCCTGAGTTTGGGCGCGGCCGCGGACGAGTTCCTGGACCGCATGTTCCGGGATGAGAGATTCCGCTCAGTCGTGGTCGACCTAACGGCCACCGAGGGCATCGACAGCACCGCGCTCGGGGTTCTGGCACGGCTGTCCGTGCAGGCCCGCAATCGACTCGCGTTCAAGCCCACGCTGGTATCCACCCGTCCGGACATTAACCGTCTACTGTCGGCCATGGGATTCGACGACATCTTCCACATCGTCAGGGAACCGCTGCAGAGCGCCCGTCAGCTCGGTGACCTGCCCCGCACCGACCTGCCGGCTGAAGAACTCCGGTGCCGGGTGATCGCGGCGCACCGCGGGCTGATGGCGTTGAACGACAACAACCGCGAACAGTTCGAGGATCTCGTCGCCACGCTGGAAGCCTCGTAGGGCGACCCTCCGAACATCGCCCCTTTCAATCTCCGGGGTGTTCCCGGTTGCCCAATGCCTCGCGAGGTGGTCGAGGGGGTTGTCCACGCCTTGTCCACGGCGCCGGTCCCCGATG
>VXPO01000139.1 GCA_009839505.1 Gammaproteobacteria bacterium | reverse complement strand
TCCCATGGACCACCCGCGCCCGGTCGCTTACGCTCCCGGTCGCGTTTGTTCCATGGAAGACGCGACCGCGCGCCCTTGCCGGCGCGTTGTGGTCGCCCGCGGCGGTCAAGGCAGGGCGTCGATTCGCGGAAACGGGCGCCAACCAGGGTCGCCCCTGAGCTCGCCAGCGCTCTATCGCCCGGGCGGCGAGGCTTGCCGCTGCAGCCTCGACATCCAATCGTGGACCTTGTGACGAGTCCACGGAAGGTCGAGGGCTATCAGAGCGATGCCCAAAGGCAGCATCCAAAACCCAACGATGGGCAAGAACCCGAGTACGCCACCGATGGTGAGAACGACTCCCAGGACTGATCGGAGGCCGAATGGGACATGGTCGTCGCCCCACTTCAAGGTGACGTAGGTGACACGGGCGATGTGCTCCCGCGTGAGAGCTTGCCGGAGACGGCGGTACCACTTCATCGAATGCGTTCGGCCAAGCTAACGCGCGTCAGACCATGATCGGCGCATCGTCCGGCGCGTCGTGGCGACCGGGATGCGCGCGCCGCTCCAGATCCGGATCGATGGACAGGAACCGGTAGCGGCCGTCCTCGCCGAGTTCGCGCTTGAGTCGGTTGCGGTGCATCAGAAGATGGCAGTGGGCGATGGCTTCGCCAAGGGCCATCATGATCTGGCGGGCGTCGAGTTTGCGTTTGAAGAGCACCGGCAGGAGATCCTTGGCGGTGCGCGGTTCGACACAGCTCTCCTCGATCGCCAGCATGCGATCCTCGTGGTGGCTGATGAGGTCCCTGAGCCGCTCCCGCACACCGTAGAAGGGCAGATTGTGGGCCGGGAGTACGAAGGTGTTCTCCGGCGTGTCGAGCAGCTTGTCGTGGGACTCCATCCACTCCTTCAGCGGATTCGCTTCGGGCTCGGTGGGATGGACGCTGACGTTGGAGGTGATGACCGGGAGAATCTGGTCCCCGGAGATCATCACGCCCAGGCTGTGGCAGTGCAGGCAGGCGTGCTCGGGTGAATGCCCGGAACCGACGACCACCTGCCAGTCGTGTTCGCCGATGGTCAAGAGGTCACCGTCCTGCAGACGGTGGTAGCCCATGGGAAGCGGATCGGGAGGGGTTGCGGCCGTCTCCTTGGCCATCCCCCGGGCACGGGACTTCCAGCCTTCGCGCATCGCCTTCATGGGCTCCGTGGGCATGCCGTAGCGATGATAGAACTGCTCGCCCACCCAGCTCCCCTGGGCGGATGAGAAACCCCAGGACATCATCGTGCGCGCCTGGTAGTACTCCGCCCGCGTCATGTAAAGCGGACAGCGGAAGTGGTTGACGATCATGCCTGCCTGGCCGGTGTGGTCCGGGTGCATGTGCGTGCAGATCACGCCCTTGACCGGCTTGCCGCCCATCTCGTTGTCGAAGATGGCGTGCCAGAGACGCTTGGTCCGACCGTCCGCCAGGCCGGTGTCGACAACGAACCAGCCGTCGGCATCTTCGAGCAGGTACAGGTTGATGTGGGTCAGCGACCCGCCCATGGGCATCGTCAGCCAACGCACCCCTTCGACGACTTCGACCGTAGTGCCAGGCTCGGGATGGGTGGAGTAGGGGTATTCGAGGGCCATGGGGCGGCGAGTATAACGGAGGCCCGGCCTAGCGCCGCCAAGACGCCTCGCGGGCTCGGCGTCCGGCCCCAACCCCCACCGTCCTACCCGTCTGTCGGACGTCGCCGCTGACGCGCCGAAGTCCGACAGGCTGCTAGGGAAGCTCCGAGCGCCGACATGTCCGTCGCTACCCCAGCCGCTCCACTCCGGGACAGGCGTCGAAACCTCGATCAAGGCTGAAGATGCGTTCGATACCCGCGTTTCGCATCACGGCAGCATGGAGAGCGTCCCGGGCGGAGATGCCCTCGACCGACGCGATCAGTTCGCGAGCGCCCCGGACATCGGCAATGTTGATCGGCAGCACCTCGTCGACGATCCCATCGAGACTGGCAATAGCCGGGTCGATCGCGTCATGGCGACGGATCGACACGTATCGGTGCAGCACCTCTTGATAGACCTCGGTATCCGTCACGAGACGCTCGTTCTCGCGAATGAACTGTGCGAGAAGCTCGCTCACCCGGACCTTGTTGGGGTGTTCCGCGCCCACCAAGTACATGGGGACGTTGGAGTCGACGAAGATCACTCAGGCAACCGGCCCGCTTCGATTTCCCTAAGCATCGTCTCGATGTCGCCAACGGGAAAACTATGACGGGTCGCTTCATCCACAGCCCGCAGCTTGGCTTGTGCGACCGACTGCCGCGTCACCCGCGCTTCGCGCAGGGACTGGCGCACCCACTCGGCCACGGTCATATGGCACTCGCGAGCGACGCGCTGTATCCCCCGATACTCCTCGTCGTCGAACAGAACTTGCATGCGTTTAGTCATCATGATGAGTCTGAACGACTCATCCATGATGAGTCAAGGTGATCCCGTTACAGAATGCGGGCCGGCTTCCAACGAGCGTGCGTGCCACAGGTAGTAGACGACCGGGTAGACCAGAAGGACGAACAGGCCCGCCGTGGCGACTCCGCCCACCAGTGGTGTCGCGATGCGTTTCATCACGTCGGCCCCCGATCCCGTGCTCCAGAGCAGGGGCAGCAGTCCGAGTATGTCCGTTGCGATGGTCATGAGAATGGGCCGGACGCGTTTCACGGTGCCTTCCTTGATCGCCTCGGCGAGTGCGGCGCGGTTGGTGAGCGCGCCCCGCTCCCGGTACTCCCTGACCGATACGTTCAGGTAGAGCAACAGCACCGTGGCGGTCTCCGCATAGAGACCGGCCAAGGCGATCATGCCGACCCACACCGCGATGCTCAGGTTGTAGTCGAGGACGTAGAGGAGCCAGATCGCGCCGATCACCGCGAACGGTGTACCCAGGATCACCAGCAGCGTCTCGAACACCGATTTGCGGCTCAGGTAGACGATCATGGCGATCAGCAGCAGCGTTGCCGGGATGACCAATCCGAGACGCTGCTCGGCGCGTTGGAGATACTCGTACTGGCCGCTCCAGGCGATCGTGTAGCCGGGTGGGATGTCCACCTGATCGGCGACCGCCCGGCGGGCGGACTCGACGTAGCTGCCGACGTCCACCTCGCGGATGTCGACGTACACCCACGCGTTGGGCTTGCCCGCTTCGCTCTTAATGCTTGGCGGACCCACGGCATAGGCGATCTCGGCCAGGCGGCCGAGAGGGATCTGCGAACCGGCAGGTGTCGGCACCAGCACCGCCCTCAGCGACGGCAGGTCGTCGCGCAGTTCGCGGCTGTAGCGGAGGTTCACGGGGTAGCGTTCGAGACCTTCGATGGTGGTGGTGATGTTGGTGCCGCCGATCGCCGTCTGGATGACGTCCTGGACGTCGCGCACCGTAAGGCCGTAGCGGGCGATGGCGTCGCGGTCGATGCGGAAGTCGAGGTAGTTGCCGCCCATCACCCGTTCGGCGTAGGCATCGAGGGTGCCGGGCACGTCGCGGACGACGGCCTCGACAGCCTTGCCGAGGCGTTCCAGTTCGGCAAGGTCGGGACCGGCGATCTTGATCCCCACCGGCGTCTTGATCCCCGTCGAGAGCATGTCGATGCGCGTCTTGATCGGCATGGTCCAGGCGTTGGTCAGCCCGGGCACGTCGATGGCGTCGTTCATCTCCTCGATGAGCTTCTCCGGGGTCATGCCGGGACGCCACTCGCTCTGGGGTTTGAGCTTGATCGTCGTCTCGATCATCGACAGCGGCGCGGGATCCGTGGCGGTCTCGGCACGGCCCACCTTGCCTAGCACCTGCTCGACCTCGGGAAACGTGCGGATGATGCGGTCCGTCTGTTGCAGAAGCTCGCCCGCCTTGGTGATCGAGATTCCGGGCAGCGTGGTCGGCATGTAGAGCAGGTCTCCCTCCCACAGCCGGGGCATGAACTCCGAACCGAGCCGGTTGAACGGCACGACGGTGACCGCCAAGGCCAAGGCGGCCAGACCGAGGACGACGAACTTGAACCGGAAGACCAGGTTGAGAAGCGGACGCACCAGCCAGCCGAAGGCGAACATCACGAGTCCGAACTCCGTCGCTACACGGCCCACGGCGCCTCCTCTTCTCTCCGTGGGTGCGATTCGACCCCGCACCCAAAAGCCCACGAGCACCGGAACCAGGGTTACCGCGAGCAGGGCGGCCGCGGCCATGGCGTAGGTCTTGGCGAAGGCCAGCGGCTTGAACAGACGCCCCTCCTGCTCCTCGAGCGCGAACACGGGCAGGAAGGAGACGGTGATCACCAACAGGGCGAAGAACAGGGTCGGCCCCACCTCCTTGGCGGCTTCGGCGATGACTTCCCAATGGCGGCGCCCGGGGTTGGCCGCGAGGTGACGATGGGCGTTCTCGACCATGACGATGCTGGCGTCGACCATGGTGCCGATGGCGACGGCGACGCCCCCGAGGGACATGATGTTGACGCTGACCCCTTGCGCCGTCATCACGATGAACGCCATGAGGACGCCGACGGGCAGGGTCACGATGGCGACGAGCCCACTTCTGAAGTGGAACAGGAACGCCATGGAAACCAGGCCGACGATCAGCAGCTGCTGCAACAGGCTGGTCCTCAAGCTCGCGACGGAGCGTTCGATGAGCGCCGTGCGGTCGTAGGCGACCTCCACCTCGACACCATCCGGGAGCCCGGCCTTTACCTCGTCGAGCTTGGCCTTGACGTCGCGGATCACCTTCCACGTCCCCGCACCGTGGCGGACAACGACGATGCCCCCCACGGTCTCGCCTTCGCCGTTCCACTCCGCGATGCCCCGGCGCATCTCCGGCCCCACGCCGACACGGGCGACGTCGCGCACCAGGATCGGCGAGCCGGCAGCGTCCACGCCGAGTGCGATCTTGCCGATGTCGTCCACCGAGGCGATGGTGCCGATGCCGCGGATCATGAATTCCTTCTCCGCCACTTCGAGCAGGCGCCCGCCGACGTCGGTGTTGCTGTTCCTGACCGCGTCGCGGATTCGCGAGATGGGAATGCCGTAGGCGCGCAGCCGGTTCGGATCCACCGTGATCTGGTACTGGCGCACAAAGCCGCCGACGCTGGCGACTTCCGAGACGCCGGGTACGCTCGCCAGTTCGTACTTCAGGAACCAGTCCTGGATGGAACGCAGTTCGCCTAGGTCGTGGCGGTTGGACTTGAGCGCATACATGAACGCCCAGCCGACACCGGTGGCATCGGGTCCGAGGGTCGGCGATGCCCCAGCCGGCAGTTGGCTCGAGGCGTGACTGAGCGTTTCGAGCACCCGGGCGCGGGCCCAGTAGAGATCCGTACCGTCCTCGAAGATGACGTAGACGAACGAAAAGCCGAAGAACGAGTAGCCGCGCACCACCTTGGCATGGGGCACGGCCAGCAGTTCGCTGGTGAGCGGGTAGGTCACCTGGTCTTCGACGATCCGTGGCGCTTGGCCCGGATAGTCGGTGTAGACGATGACCTGGACGTCGGACAGGTCGGGAATCGCGTCCAGCGGTGCCCGGTATAGCGAGTACACGCCGACGGCGACCACCAGCACGGTGGCGACCGCCACGAGGAAGCGGTTTTCGATGGACCAGTCGATGAGGCGTTCGAGCATGGCGCCGACCTCAGTGGTGGTGGTGATGCTGCATGGAACTGGGCGGGTCGGCGTCGTCGGTGCCGTCTTCCCCCAAGAGTTGTGCGATGGCGGCCTTCAGGTTGCTCTCGGAGTCGATGAGGAACTGCGAAGACACCACCACGCGCTCGCCGACGTCGAGACCTTCGGTGACCTCCTGCAGACCGTCGGCGGCGAGGCCAAGCATCACCTCGCGGGGTTCGAACGTACGGTCGTCCAGGGCGACGACGACCACCGAACGTTCGCCGCTGTGAAGCACCGCCTCGGCGGGCACGATCACCGCGTCGGCTACACCCTCGGCATCTATGGTGACATCGACGTACATCATCGGGCGCAGCTCGAGATCCGCGTTGTCGATCTCGATGAATGCCGTCAGGGCACGGGTTTCCGGGTCGACCGCGGACCGGAAGAACAGGATCCGACCGTCCCAGCGCCGTCCGGGGAAGGCGTCGACCTCGATGGAGGCGGGCGTTCCTTCGCGGACATGACGGAGATCCTCCTCGTAGAACTTCGCCTCGGCCCACAGGGTCGAGTGGTCGGCGATCTTCAGCACGGTCATGCCGGGCTCGAGCTTCATGCCCGCCAGGGAATCCCCCATCTTGGCGACGACGAAACCGGACGCGGGGGCGAAGAACTGCAATGTGCGCGAGGCTTCCCCGGCGTCTTCGAGGGCGTCGATCTGCTCATCGGTGATATCCCAGTACCGCAGGCGTTCGCGGGCTGCGTCCAGCAACGACTCGGCGCGGGCGATGGCCTCCGGATAGGCACCGCTCGCCGCCAGTCGTGTGGCGTACTCCATCGCTGCCAAGTACTCCCGCTGCGTGGTGACGAGTTGCGGGCTGTAGATCTCGAACAAGAGATCCCCACGAGCGACGGATTCGCCGACATTGTTGACGTAGGCCTTCTCGATCCATCCTTCGAACTTGGTGTTCACCGAGACCAGGCGTTCCTCGTTGTGGGCAAGCACGCCCACGGTGCGGATGGAAATCGGCAACGCGCCTCGTTTGGCCACCGTCGTCCGCACCGCGAAGTTCTGCAGGAATCCCTGGGAGACCCGGACGCCAACGGCCGAAGACTCCTCTTCCGGTTCCTGTTTCTTGCGCACCAGCTTCATGCCGCAGATGGGGCAGGGACCGGGCTCGTGGCGCAGCACGTCGGGGTGCATGCCGCAGGTGTAGAGATCATGCGCCTGTTCGGCTACGACGGACTGTTCTTCGGGCGTGGGTACAGGCTCCGACTGCCACGGCCCATCAAATGGACCAAGCAGCAACGCTGCCAGCAGACCAGCACCTATCGCCGCACCCGTGACTAGGAGGAGAATTGAACGGGGATTCATGGTTCTGTCCTTTTGGGAAACGGGACGCCGACGGCGCGTTCCATGGCCGCCAGCGCCTTCATGTAGTCGGTTTCGAGCTGCGCGAGGCCGAGACGGACCTCGAGCAAGACCTCGTCGCTGTCGAGGAGGTCGAGCACGCCGGTCGTGCCCGTGGAGTAGGCCTCCTCCGTGGAGCGCAGGGCTTGTTCCGCCTGGGGCAGGAGGGCGTTTTCGTAGAGGGCGATCTGGTCGATCGCGGTTTGGAGCTCCAAGCCGATCGTACGGATCGCGAGGTCCAAGTCTCCCTGGATAGCGTGTTGGGTCTCCCGGGCGGCGGCCAATCGCGCCTCGGCTTCACGGACGCCCGCATCGATTCCCGCACGGTATACCGGGATGTTGATTCCCACCGTGAAGTTGAGGGTGTCCTTGCCGTTGTCCGGAGGCGGATTCAAGCGACCGGGCTCGTCGCGCCGACCGGCGACGTTGCCCCAGCCTGCGCCGACGACGACATCCGGCCGGTATCGGCGCTGGGCCAGACGAAGGCCGGCTTTTGCGCGGTCGATCGCCAGCAGGGCCGCATGTGCTTCCGGGCTCGTGGCTTGGGCAAGCGACTGCAGGGTGGCGAGGGTGGCGATGTCGATGTCCACACCAGGCCTCGTGAGCTCCCGAATCTCGGCAACCGCGAGGTCGACGGGTCGGTCTCGGAGCATATTGATGGTCGCCTCGGCCGTGTCGCGCCAGCGCCGGAATTCCGTGCGCCGATTGAGCACCCGGGTGATCTCGGCCTGCAGTTTCACCACGGCCTGCTGCTGGCCGATGCCCTGCGAGTACTGGGCGCTTGCCAGCGACTCGTAGTGCCGCAGCAACTGCTCCTCGAGATTCGAGATCCGAATGGCCCGGTCCAGGTAGGCCAGGTCGTAGTAGGCCGACTTCACTGCCAATACGGTGTCGGCGCGGGCCGTATTCACGAGTTCCCCGCTGAGCGCCGCTTCGGAGATCGCCACCTCGCCTTGGGCCGCACGCTTGCCGAACCACGGAATCGTCTGCGTCAGGGCGAGACCGGCCCGCTGGGGACCGACACGGGTTTGGGGCGCGCGCGCAAATCCGGTCACGCTGATCCGGGGATCCGGCAGAGCAGTGGCCTGGACCTCGACCTCCCGGGCGGCCGAATGCTCCGACGCCGCGGCACGTATCCGCGGATTGCGTTCCAATGCTTCGCCGATCAGCGCCTCGAGCAACGCATCACCATGGGTCGCATAGGCCATAGGCTCGGCGCTGCCGTGGACGGTACCAAGCGCCGCCAGAAGTACAGCGGCGGTTTTGAGTGTGTTCATTGCCTCCTCCAGATCAACCGCCGGCCGGATTGGCCGGCGGCCGACGAACCAGCCCGCCGCCGGATAGGCGACGGGAGTCAGTCGCGGAGTGCCGCGATCTTTGGAGAAGGCGCTAGTTCAGCAGAACGTCGAAGCGGCGCACGGGCGTATCCGCCTCGTGCCAAGATCGGAATGGTGGAGAGTGGCAGGAAAGCGGGCGTGCCGAGAGCACGGGAGCAGGCAAGGCAACCGCTGCAATGCCGATGTCCGGCGACGTCTTTGGCGGCTTCGCACCCGAGTCGCGTTCGGGAACCGCGGCGTTGACGCCACAGTCCCCCTGACAGTCGGCGTGGACGCATTCGCTCGCTCCCACGTGTCCATGCCCACCGTGGTGCGCGTGGTGATGCGAGTCCGCCGAACCGGCGTCCGTGCCGGGAATCGCGCAGGCACAGGCTGTTCCGGCAAGGGTAACGGCGACGGCAAAGACGGCCGCGACAATGGGATCTCGTCTGGTCACGGCCTCCCTATACGCCCCACGGTCAGGATGGTCAACCCTGACGGATCCACCGGAACTCTGGTCGTCTGGCGCCGAAGAATGTGCTTGAGCCGGTCATCAGATAGCGTTACGATAGCTATGTGATATCACTTTGGAGATGGTGCCGTGGTACAGGAAATCCCTCGGAGCGCCCCTTCCGGCGTACTCGTGCTGATCATTCTCTTGGTCGCCCTCGGTCTGGACATTGTGCTCTTCCTACTCGGCATTGGCACGGGCAGCCCGTGGGCAATCGTCGCCTCGATTCCGCTGTTCATCTTCATCATCTTCCTGCTCGTCGGCCTGTTCATGGTCAATCCCAACGAAGCCCGCGTCATGCAGCTGTTTGGCCGCTACGTCGGTACCGTCAGCGAACAGGGCCTGCGTTGGGCGAATCCCTTCTATTCGAAGCAGCGGATCTCGGTGAGGGTGCGCAACTTCGAGACGGACCGGTCCAAGGTCAACGACGCCGACGGCAATCCCATCGAGATCGCGGCCGTGGTCGTGTGGCGGGTGGTCGAGACTGCCGAAGCCACCTTCGAAGTGGACGACTACGTCAACTTCATGCACGTGCAGAGCGAGGCTGCCGTCCGCAACTTGGCGGTCCAATACCCCTACGACACCCGCGAAGAGTCGAAGACCTCGCTCAGGGGCAATACGGAGGAGATCGCCGGGCAGCTGAAGACGGAGATCCAGGGTCGGCTCCACAAGGCCGGTCTCGAAGTGCTGGAAGCCCGGATCACGCACTTGGCATATGCGCCGGAGATTGCAGCGGCCATGCTGCAGCGGCAGCAGGCGGGTGCCATCCTCGAAGCCCGAGAGCGCATCGTGGAGGGCGCGGTCAGCATGGTGCAGACGGCGCTCGACAATCTCTCCAGCCGCGGCATCGTCGAACTCGACGAGGAGCGCAAGGCCACCATGGTCAGTAATCTCCTCGTCGTGCTATGCGGCGACAAGGGCACGCAGCCTGTTGTCAACACGGGATCGCTGTACCAGTAGCCGAGTTCGGTTCACGTGGCACGCAAATCGTTCCTGCTGCGAACGGATCCGGAAGTCCTGGCTGCGGTGCATCGATGGGCCGCCGACGAACTTCGTAGCGTCAATGCACAGATCGACTTCCTCGTGCGGACGGCATTGCGACAGGCCGGTCGGCTACCGTCGTCACCGCCCGACGCCAGCGCTTCAACCCAGGACGACCTCGCTGGCGCAGCCGAGGACGACTCATGATGAACCTGCTGCAAGATGCCGTGCACGAGTTGATTGACGAATCCGTTGCGGCTCGTGTCGGCCCCAATGGAACCTAGCGGTTTGTGTCCGGGTCAAAAAAACCGCGGTAGCGCCTTGATGAACGCGACCAGGGCGAAGCTCCGATCCCGGAACCGCGAGTGATTAAGGGGAAGAGCAGTGGACCGAAATCACACCGATGGCGAGAGCGCGAAGCGAACGGACGAGACCGCCGTCGCGCTGCTGTTGCGATCAACGCACCTGGAGGTCGGCCAGATCATGGAACTCATGGACATCGGCGATCGCGAGTTCCGGGAAATGGCCTGCCGCAACCAAACCATCGCCCGCCGTCTCGAGGAGCGCCGTCTGGGCACCCTGCGGGAGCTGAAGTCGGAACCGCGTGCCTGCAAGGCGTGTGGGGAGTGGTTCCTGCCCTACGGTTCGGACCGCTACTGCTCGGACGGCTGCAAGCGCACGGCACAGCTCTCGACGTGTAGAAGGCGCGCCTCGTAGGGGCGACCGCGCGCCCTCGGGGCGTGTCGTGGTCGCCCTCGTCCAACGGTGGGGGCGGGCGCCCACGAGGGTCGAGACGGGCGACCACAAGGGTCGCCCCTACGGGTTCAACAGCTCCTGGCAGAACTCGCCGATCTCGTCGCGGATGCGGCGGAAGACGTCGGCGAGTTCCTCCTCGGTCATCTCCGGGTAGTCCGGATCCTCGAAGGCTTGGTGCATCGTGCGCTTGGCGCCGGGAAAGACAGGGCAACTCTCCTTCGCCGTGTCGCAGACCGTCAGCACTAGGTCGTAGTCGTTGCCGACATACCGTTCCACGTGGTCGGAGGTATGGCCGGAGATGTCGATGCCGACCTCCGCCATGACGCGTAGCGCCAGAGGATGCACGCCCTTGGGTTCCGTACCGGCGCTGTCGACCGCCACGCGCTCGCCGCCCAGATGACGGAACCACCCGTGCGCCATCTGCGAGCGCGCCCGGTTGCCCGTGCAGATGACCAACAGGCGCAGGCGTTCGGCGGCCATCGGTAGCCTCAGATCCTGGGCGAGCGCTTGAGCACGCTGATCGCGCGCTTCAGATGCAGGGCCAGCTCCAGGTCGTCCGCCGCAACCGCTTCGGTCTTGCGCGTTTCGAGCTCCTCGAGCTTGCGCCCGTAGTTGGTGTCGTCCGCCGGGGCGAACGCCGGTCCGTCGACTTCCGGATCCATCGCATGGCCGTGGGCGCCCGGCACCAGCACGTCGAAATCCTCCTTCAGCACCGAGTCGGCGGGTGCCTGGCACTCGGCGACGTAGTTCAAGGCACCGGCGGGCTGGCGGTAGCCGATCAGGCGTTGCAGCGACTCGGGCAGCTTACGCGCGAGATGGGGCGGGCAGGCGAGAAGCTGATTCTCCTCCTGGGCGAGGAACGCGAGGGCGTAGTTGATGTTCATGCCGATGCGCCGTTCCGCGGCTGTGTTGACCCCCGCTCCGTGAACGGACCAGCCCGTCCACACCAACGCGCTGCCCTGCGCCATGGTGGCCTGGATCGTGGGCTGCCGGTGGCTCAGCGTGCCGCCCCTGGGTTCCTCCCGGTGGCTGCCGAGCACCACGTGGGTAGCGCCGTTCTCGGTCGTGAAGTCGGAGAGCGCCCACATGACTTCGACCTGGGGATCAATTCCCACTTCCTGGAAGTCGTGGACCCACATGCCGTTGGCGCGGTGCAGCTTCAGGTGGTGGGGCATGGCCTCGGTCCCCGCGCCGGGGCCGACGTCGATGATCTGGGTCAGATGCAGTTGCCAGGGATAGCGGAATCCCTTCTCGCCCTTGCCGGCCTTGCCGTTGATGCGCACGGCGTCCCCGGACAACCGTTGCTCGCCCAGGATCGAATTGGCGAGTCGGAGGATCGCGGGGTGGGCGATCATCTTGTGGCTCGCGGGAGACCGCGCCACCAACGCTCCCACCCGCCGGGTGCCGCCGAGCCCGTGCAGCCCATGAGGCGTCGCATCGATGTAGGGCCGCATCTCGGCGACTAGGCGGTCGCAGTCTTCGAGGCGTACCGCATTCTCGATCAGCACGAAGCCGTGGCGGTCGATGGCGTCGACGAGATCCTGATCGAAGCGGTCCACTGCGGTCTGCCCCGCGGCCACGGCCTGGGCGTAGTCGAAGCGCTGGAGTTCGTGGGTGCCGAAGGCGTTGGTGACCATGTGGATGTCGGCGGTGGCGGAACAGCGAATTATCCGACGCGACCGAAGCGTGCGCCATGCCGTTTTTCGCCGCAATGGTTATGCTTGGGGATTCGCAAACTCGTGCGGAGGAACGACGCATGGCCGATGGAGATGGCCCGGGGCCGAGGAACGCCCATCCCGATCTCGGCGCGCTGGCGGGGGGCGTCGCCGTCATCACCGGCGGTGCGTCCGGTATCGGCTTCGGCTTGGCCGAGAGGGCCATAGCCGGGGGTCTGCATCCCGTTCTGGCCGACATCGAGGGCCCGGCGATCGCCGAAGCCGAAGCGCGTTTGGCGGATGCGGCAAGTGCTGCTGGCGTCGAAGTCTTCGGGCACGCGGTGGACGTGTCTTCGGAAGCGGAGGTGCTCGATCTCGAGGCGGCGGTGGCCGAACGCTTCCCCGACCGGCCGGTGTCGCTCCTGTGCTGCAACGCCGGGGTCGGCGGAGGCGGTCCGATCCTCACGGCGCGGGACATCGACTGGGACTTCGTGCTCGGCGTCAACGTCAAGGGCGTTGCCAACTGCGTGCGCGCGTTCGTGCCGAAGATGCTCGAGGCCGGCTCGCCGGGCTCGGTGGTCGCCACCTCCTCCCAGGACGGCCTGTGCGCCGCCCAGGGCGTCTACGGTGTCTCCAAGCACGCCTGCGTTGCCCTCTGCGAAGCGCTTTTCCAGGAACTCGGCGGTCGACTCACCGTGCACGTGCTGTGCCCCAACGTCGTCGCCACCAACATCGTCACCTCGGAACGCAACCGGCCCGAGCGCTTCGGCGGGTCGCGACGATCGGCGGCAGGGCGTACCAACCCGGTGGCCGAGCGGTTCAAGGCGTTCGGCATGCCACCGTCGCGCTGCGCCGAGGCGGTATTCGACGCGATCCGCACGGGCACGTTCTACATCATGGCGGAGGCCGAGGAGGATCCGGGCTACGTGCGCCTGGAGGCGGAGACCCGGATGAAGGCGATCCTCGACAACGGTCTGCCATACCGGCCACGCAGCGAGTTCATCGCCAAGGTGTTCAACTTTCGAGCACCCGCTCCCTCGAAGGAGAAAGCGTGATGCTGGCATGGCGGACGGGAACTAAGGGGAACACGACATGAAGATAACCAACGTCAAGGTGGACGTGTTCGGTTGGCACGTCGAGCGCTGGCGGGTTGGCGCGGGCATGTCCTTCGGCGGACCCCGGAAGCTCGGCGTGGTCACCGTCGAGACGGACGAGGGAGTCTCCGGCCATGCCTTCCTGGGTGGCCCGGACTACCACGCCAAATCCATGATCGACATGGTCAAACCCCGATTGATGGGCCGCAATCCCCAGGACATCGGACAGATCTGGGCGGGTCTGTGGCGCATGAACCGGGGTGTCGCACACAGCGTCATCGGCGCCGCCGACATCTGCCTGTGGGACATCAACGGCAAGATCGCGGGACAGCCCATCCATCGACTGCTGGGCACCTGCAAGGAATCGGTACCCGTCTATTCGAGCACGGCGTACTGGGAGACCCCGGAGGAGTACCAGGAGGAGGCGCTGCGCTTCAAGGAGGCGGGCTGGACCGCCCACAAGATTCACCCGCACTCGGATCCCAAGGCCGACATCGTCATCTCCAAGGCCGTGCGCGAGGCCGTGGGCGACGACATGAAGCTGATGCTCGACTCGATGTGGGCCTACTGCTACGAGGATGCGGTGCGGGTCGGCCGCGCCATCGAGGAGCTCGGCTACTACTGGTACGAGGATCCCCTGGTTGAGGAGGATCTTTACAGCTACGTCAAGCTCCACCAAAAGCTGGACATTCCCATCATGGCCACGGAGTTCGCCCCGGGTCGCTACTACGGCATGACCCAGTGGATCACCCAGTACGCCACGGACATCCTGCGCGGCGACGTCGCGGTCACCGGCGGCATCACGCCGCTGGTCCGGCTGTGCCACCTGGCGGAAGGTTTCAAGATGAAGTGCGAGATCCACCACGGTGGCAACTCGCTCAACAACGTCGCCAACCTGCACGTCACCATGGCGGTGCCCAACTGCGAGTTCTACGAGTACTTCCCCTGCACCGGCGCCAACGTGTACGGCCTCACGGAAGACATCGACATGACCGGCGGCGTCGTGCATGCCCCGACCGGACCGGGACTCGGTTACGAGATCGACTGGGACCTCCTGCGTAGCGACACCCTCGGCACCGTGGAGTAGGGCGGCGATGGAAGAGGACCGGAGTTCGTCCACCTCGGGCAGCCTGCCGACGGTGGCGGATCGCGACGAAGCGGTAGAGCGGCTGCGCGAAGAGAACGCGCGCCTGCAGGCGGAACTCGCGCAGCTGCGTTCCTACCACGACGGTACGCCGGACGAGGCCGCTTGGGACGCCGAGATGCGCCGGGGCATCGTCTATGCCGACGGCAGCTCGTCGACCAGTTCGCTATCCGCGGGACGTCTCCTGGCGCAGCTCTCGGGGATTTCCAAAGAACGCATGAAGGCGGGTCGGATTCCCGACAGCGACGCCTTCGACTACCTGCCGAGGCCGAGCGGCGATGCCGCAAAGCTGGAGGCCGACTTCGTGCGCTGGGGCTATTGCCTCGTGGCGGACGCCATGTCCCCCGAACAGGTGCGCGCCCAAGTCGACCGGCTGAAAGAGCAGGCACGCGCGGAACGCCAGCTAGAGTCCGCGATCATGACGAGCCGCAACGAGCGCGCGCAACTCGTCAACAACCTGGTGCTGAAGGGCGCTGTGTTCCGCGACGCGGTGGAGTTCAAGGAGTCCGCGGCCCAGCGGGGGCCGCTGGTCGACGAACTGCTGACCAAGGTCATGGGCAAGGGCTTCGGCCTCGGCTGTGCCCACGGCTCCATCGTCCACCAGGGCGGCGGCCTGCAGGAACTGCACATCGACCAGGGCGGCATGCCCATGCCCTATCCGCCGTTCCCGTTCGGCTCCCTGATCATCTGGTGCTACACCGAGTTCAACCTCGCGGCGGGCAGCACCTACCTGGTTCCGGGTTCGCACCGCACCGCGGGCGGCGCGTCGAGCTTCCACGACGGCGCGGACCTACTCCGGCTGGTCGACGGCGAACCCGGAATCGTCGCGGTCTGCGCGCCGCCCGGAACGTGCATCCTGACCGACACCCGCATCCTCCACTGCGGAGGCCGGCGCACCGCCCCGGGTACCCGCTACGCCATGCGCTGCCACTACAACCGTTACTTCATGCGTGCCCTGCACGAGCAGTCCACGGCCAACGTCCACGTACCGGACGACGTCTACGAAGTGCTCTCCCCGCGTCTCAAGCAGATGATGGGCATCACGGTCAACAATCCCGAACCCATCGGCGAACTCCCGTAGTAAGGCGAAAGGGGACATCCACCCTAAGGGCGAAAGGGGACATCCACCCTAAGGGCGAAAGGGGACATCCACCCTGGAGTCGAAAGGTGGATGTCCCTTTTTCGGGCTTTTTCGCGGCGCGTATCGACCATTTGCAGCCGGTGCGTGGCACGAAGACGGGCGACCATAACGCGCCGGTAGGGCGCGCGGTCGCCCCTACGGTTCGGCCATCCATTTGACGGGTTGGGGATTCGTTCCAAGCGAGGAACGACGAGTTCAGACCAACGCCTGGTACACCAAACGCTGGAAGTCCTCCTGGTAGGTATTGTTCGGCATCATCCCGGCTGACAGCACCTGCGTGAGGCAGACGCCGACCAGCTCCTCCGCCGGATCGGCGAAGTAGGTCGTGCCGGCGGCCCCGCCCCAGCCGTAGGTGCCGACGGAGCGGATCAGCGGCGCTCGGTCGCGGCCGTGGTACATGGCCACCCCGAGGCCCCAATGGAACCCGGACCCGGTCATCGGGATGACCATGTCGCCGGTGTGATTGCCGATCATCATGTCGACGGTCTTGCGACCGAGAATCCGTACACCGTCGAGTTCGCCGCCGTTCAACAGCATCTGACCGAAACGCGCGTAGTCTCCCGCGGTGGACAGCACCCCGCCCATGTCGCCGCCCGCCGAGAACTCGGTCTTCGGGCCGACGACCTTCTCGCTGGTGGCTGCCTTCTCCACCGCCACCAGGCGGATCTCGCCGTCCACTTCCCGGGGCGCGTAGTTGGCGCCGAAGCGGTGAACGGCATCGTCGGCGACGTAGAAGTCGGTGTCGTTCATTCCCAGAGGCTCGAAGATCGCTTCCCGGAAGAACTCGTCAAGGGGCTGGCCGCTCGCTTCCTCGAGTACGGCGGTGAGCACGGGATAGCCGACGTGATAGCCGAACTGTTGGCCGGGGTGGGCGGCGAGCGGCAGCTCCGCCAGTGCCCGGATCCGCTCCCGGTTGTTCGGACGCGGAGCGTCGTCGTCACCAGGTATCCAGCCGAGCTTGGTGAGGGTGTCGCGATACTGCTGACGGTAGAAATGCGGCATCGTGCCGGGGTTGGAGAGTCCGGTGGTGTTGGTCAGGCAGTCGCGGATGGTGATCCCGCGCCGCGCGCGCTCGGTCAGCATCGGCTCGTCGGCCCGGCGCACCTGCAGATCCCTCCACTCGGGCAGAAACCGGCCAACCGAGTCGTCCGGGGTCAGCACGCCGCGTTCGTAGAGCACCATCGTGGCCGCACCGGCGATGGGCTTGGTGTTGGAATACATCCGGAACAACGTATCGAACCCGGCGGGCGCGTTGCCGTCCAGATCCAGAACGCCGCAGGCGTGTTGGTGGACGATCTGCCCCCGACGGGCGACGAGCGTGACGAGGTTCGGGACGCGGCCGTCGTCGACAAACGCCTGCATCGCAGGCCCGATTCGGGCTAGGCGGTCGGGATCGAAACCAAGTGCCGCCGGGTCGCCGACGGGCAAGGGGGAGTCTGACATGCGTGGTTCTCTTTTGACGTTTGGGTGAGTGAACGCGCAATTGTCGCAGGTTTTCGCCCGCGTTCTCCGTAGGGGCGACCTTATCGCGCCCGCCAGGGCGCGCGGTCGCCCTCTTTGGGATGATTGTGGAGCCGTTTTGTGCGACACAAAACGTCTTTTTGCGTCAAATAGACACTTTATTTGTCGGATAAATTGTTTAGCGACATAATAGTCCGCCCCATGCCGAAGCGGATTCCCGAACAAGAGCTCGACGCCATTCTCGCCGTCGTGGCGGCCCACCCGGCAGGCGTGCGCGTCAGCGCGATTCGCGAGGGATTGCCCTTCGAGCTGCGGCCACGGATGCTACAGCGACGCCTCGCTCTCTTGGCGGAACAGAAACGGCTGATCGCCGAAGGGCAGCGCAAGGGCCGTCGATATCGCGTACCCGGCGCCCTAGTGGGCAAGGGCAGTTCAGCCGCGGGTAGCGCAATCACAGAGGCGCGTGGTGAGATCTATGTGCCCGTCTCGTCACAGTCGGCACCGGTAGCGCAGCATACGCCTCCCTTCCGAGCGACGACCTCTCGCCGGGTTGGTAGAATCGCTCGCGACGACACAACGGACAGCAGTCGCCATGCCCGCCAGACAACCGCGGCGCGTAGCTGCGCCGCCCGACCCACCCCGATTCTCCCATTGGCATCGGGCGCGACTGCCCGTCCGTTTCGGTGCGGATCTGAAGTGACCATCGACACCGCGTTTCTCCGCCGCTGCATAGCATCCCTCGAACGGGCCGTACAGGAGATTGAAGGGCTCGGCGACATCGAAGACGTCCTCTACGACATCTACCGAGCGGCATGCGTCAAGGAGTTCGAACTGGTCCTCGAACAGAGCGGCAAGCTGCTACGCAAGCGACTGGCCGCCTACTTCGCCAGCAACCGCCAAGCTGACCGCCTCAACTTCAAGGACCTCTTCCGGCACGCCGCACGACATGCCTTGATCGACACGGAGGCGGTCGAGCGGTGGCTGCGATACCGGGATAACCGAAACGACACTGCACACGACTACGGCGAGAACTTCGCCGAGACCACACTGAAGCTGCTTCCGGCCTTCGTCGAGGATGCGAAGGCGCTCGCCAACATGATCGAACAATCCGACGATGACTGACCCGCTGGACCTGCCTCAAAGGCACCTCAGAACGTTGGAAGCCCTCATCCTCGAGCACCTCCCGCGTGTCGAGGTGTGGGCCTACGGCAGCCGGGTCAACGGCGGATCCCACGACGGAAGCGACCTCGACCTCGTACTACGCGCACCAGGACTGAAGCCGATACCGGCCGAACAACTGGCCGACTTCAGGTCCGCCGTTTGCGAGTCGACGATCCCCTGTCTCGTCGAGGCGCGCGACTGGGCAAGGCTGCCAGAGAGATTTCAGCGGGAGATTCGGCGCCGGCATGTCCGGCTTGCGTTAGGAACGTGAGGATTCACCTAGCCAGCGTCTTCGTAGACGACCAACAGAAGGCGCTCCGCTTTTACACGGAAACGCTGGGGTTCAAGCTGAAACACAACATTCCCCTAGGACGTCATGCCTGGATCACCGTTGTTTCCGAGGAAGCTCCGGAGGGGATGGAACTGGTGCTTGAGCCTGACGAACATCCTGCGGTGCGTCCGTTCAGGAGCGCGCTCGTGAAGGACGGCATCCCCAGTACCTCCTTCGCGGTGGACGACGTTGAAGCCGAACACGAACGACTCGTTGCCAAAGGTGTGCGATTCGTACAGCCGCCGACAGACCTCGGGACTGTGATTGCCGCCGTGTTTGACGATACGTGCGGCAACTTGATCCAGATCGCGGAGGAGAAGCGTCAAGGCTAGCCTCCCTCAAGCAAACTAGTGCGCCTCGCGAGTACGGGAGGCAATCGACAACGCCAGCGAGATCAGCGTCTTGGCGATGTGTCGGCGTACAGTCGTGTGCGTTACCCTTAAGTTACTGACTCCGCTATACTTTTTTCGTTTCTCACCTGTCCCTGGGGCAATTCCAAAGGAGTCGGACATGGCGGAAACTGCATCGACCCTCGCAGGGGGCCGACCCAGCTACGAGACCGCGGACGGTCGGTTTGACGAGGATCGTCTGCGCGAATTCGTAGAGGACTACGACGGCCCGGAAGACCCGGATTTCCCGGGCTGCGTCCCCATCCCGATGACGCTCGAGCAATTCGACAACTACGAGGGCGGCGTCGAGTACTGGAGCCGAGAGCGCGGTACAGCGTTGATCTGCCGCGATGGCTCGCCGGTCCACGAGATCCCGGGCGGCCGGTTGCCGGGCCTCCTCACCCGGGTCGAGCTGGAGCGTGGCTCGCCGATCCTTTGTTGCGGTGCCTTGAAGATGGTCACCGTGGACGGGGCCGGGCAAACGGCTGAAGGGATGCACCCGGATCAATCGGTGTACTTGCGCCCTGGCGTGTGGATACCGAGCGGGCGCAGGACGGTCATCGGCCGGGATCCGCGACCGGACGTGGTCCTCGAAGTCGACAACACGACGGACGTGCGTCGCCACAAGCTTGGGGTCTACGCTCGCTGGGGTTTCCCCGAGGTCTGGGTGGAGACGCCCGACGAGCCGACGCCAAGCCGCCCGCGCCGGGTGGTCCCCGGGCTCACGATCTACGTCCTCGACCAGGGCGACTATCGGATGAGTGCCGAGAGCGTGGCCCTGCCCACTTGGCGGGCGCATGAGATTCACGCCGCGCTGAACGAGGCGCCCATAGCGGCGTCTACCATCGAGCGCCTAGTGCGAGTCGGTCGGACTCTCGGCGACCGCGACGGCACCGGGCCGATGGACGACGCACAGATCGCAGGCTACATGCGCCGCTCGCACGACGTTGGCCAAAGGACAGGATTCGAGCGCGGCTTGGAGCAAGGTCAGGAAACTGCACGCAGCGAAGCTCTGGCCTATGCGGCGACCGAGGCATTGCGACTGCGGGGCATCCCTTTGTCCGAAGACTTCGACCGGCGCCTTGCTGTAACGACGGTCTCGCCGGAGACGCTGCTTCGCGCGGCGCAACTGGGTGCGACCGAGGCCGACTTCTGGTCACGCCTGCGCGGCGGACAACCGGCGACGGACGACAGCCCCGCCTGAGCCCACAGGGCGTTTCGTCATTGGAACTGTCCGCGTACGGGCTTGAGCCACGATCTAGGCGTCACGGCGCGAACCGCGATCTCCTGACACCCGGTGAACGCCGCGTAGTCCACCACCGCAGTCGCGAACGCGTTCAGGAACGGCTCTGGGACTTCGTCTTCCAGGTACAGCGCCTTGATTTCGAATAGACCCCCCGCACGATGGGCCTTGCAGTCCATGCGCCCAACCAAGCGGTCCCGGAAGAGGAGTGGCAGGGCGAAGTAGCCGTAGCGCCGCTTCGCCGCGGGGGTATAGCACTCGATCGTGTAGTCGAAGTCGAAGACCTGTAAAGCGCGTTTGCGCTGAATGACCACGTTGTCGAAGGGCGACAGGATGTGCACGGCGTGGGGGAA
>VXPO01000140.1 GCA_009839505.1 Gammaproteobacteria bacterium | reverse complement strand
CCGCCCGCGCCTCGCCGCGTCCTCCTCCGCCCGGGGGGGGCGGGGGGGCTGGCGTGGGCCCGGCCCCCCCGGGCGTCGCCGGGGGCGGAGTGGCCACCGGAGTGGGCTCCACGGCACCGGGGCATACGGCGCAGCCGGCAAGAACGAATCCCACTAAGGCTGCGGCAACAAGGTGAGCCGCCTTGGGTACGGCGCTTCCGAGGGTCTTCATTGCTATCTGTTGGTCTTCTCTGGGCTAACAACCGGAATAGTACCGTACCTGACCATTTACTCAACCGAATCACCCGCGTTCCACGAGGCATGTCGGATGCGTGTCGAATACGGGTAGAATCCGGTTGTTGCCAGCAGTACCAGGTGACCCGTACCCGTTCAATCGACTTGTGGAGGTCCATCCGTGAGATTCCATGTGTGCCGAAATGCCCTGTTCGCGGTGGCGCTTGCCGCGGCTGTGTCGCCAACGCAGGTGTCCGCCCAAGAGGACGAAGCCGGGGCAGCCCAGATCGAGGAAGTAATCGTCGTCGGCTCGCGCTTTCGAACCGCGCGTTCGGCAGGTGAAGTGACCGCGCCCGTCGACGTGCTGTCCGCCGACGAGATCGGCAGCGTGGGCAACCATGCCGACCTAACGGACAGCCTGCGCTCCCTCGCGCCTTCGTACAACGCTCCCATGGCCTCCGGCGACGGTGACACCTTCGTGCGTTCCACGTCGTTGCGGGGTCTTGCACCCGACCAAACCCTCATCATGGTCAATGGCAAGCGGCGGCACAGGGCGGCGTTGATCGCCGAATTCGTGCCTGCGGCCGGCAAGGGATCCCACGGACCCAACATCGGCATGATCCCGGGAATCGCGGTGCGCAGCGTGGAAGTGCTGCGCGACGGGGCTGTCGCCCAGTACGGTGCCGACGCCATCGCAGGCGTCATCAACCTGCGCATGAAGGACGCATCCGAGGGCGGGGAACTGCGCGTCGACTACGGCCAGTTCTTCGAGGGCGAGCAAAGCGTGAAGGTCGCCGCCAATGCGGGATTCCCACTGCTTGTCGACGGCTTTGCGAACGTGAGCTTCGAGTTCGTCGACAATGAAGCGCTCTCCCGCGGTCGGCAACGACCGAATGCCCAGGCATTGATCGACGCAGGCGTTCCGCGAATTGGCGAGGATTCGCCTTTCGAGGATGCGCCCTTCGTGCAGACCTGGGGACGACCGCAGACCACCGACAACCGACTGTTCATCAATGCCGGCATTCCGGTGGCGGACGACTCGGAAATCTACCTGCATGCGAACCGAACCTGGACCCAGGGACGCTACCGGTTCTTCTACCGCTCCGGAGACAACCCGACCACGGAGGCCAACGAAGCCCACAGCACGATTCGTGCACTTGGCATCGAGCAAGCACTGCCGCAAGGGTTCACGCCGTTCTTCGACGGCGACCACCAGGATCTCGGCTGGGTGTTCGGCTACCGGGGATTGTTTCCGGGCGGAACCACGTTCGATCTGAGCTACGGCTACGGCGAGGATGTCTTGGACTTCTTCCTGAACAACACCGTCAACCCGAGCATCGGCCTCGGCGGCGACGGTCTCCCGGCGCAGATGGACTTCGACGTCGGTGGGCTAAAACAGCAGGAGTTCAACCTGAACGCGGACTTCACCCGACGCATCACGGACACGATCCAGTTCGCCTACGGTGCGGAATGGCGCAAGGAGACCTTCACGGTGATCGCCGGCGAGCCGAACTCTTACGCGGGTGCCGGTTCGAGCGGCTTCAAGGGGCTTGAGCCCATCAATGCCGGTGAGTTCTCGCGCCAGAACAATGCCTTCTACGGCGAGATCGAACACGAGATCAACGAGGACATCCTGGGCCAGTACGCACTCCGCTACGAGTACTTCTCCGATTTCGGGGGCACGCTGAACGGCAAGGTCGCCGTCCGGTACCTGGTCAACGACACCTTGAGCGTACGCGGGTCCGTCAATACCGGGTTCCACGCGCCGACGCCGGGGCAGGCCAACCTGCAAAAGGTCACCACGACCTTCGACAACGATACCGGGCTCCAGGTCGAGTCCGGCACGGTCCGTCCGACCCACCCGTCGGCCATTGCCGCCGGCGGTACCCGACTTCGCGAAGAGACCTCCATCGACTACAGCGTGGGTCTCTGGTGGAGTAGGAACGACATGGAGCTCACCGCCGATCTGTACTTCATCAGCATTGACGGGCGCATCTACAAGACCCAGAACCTGCCGTTCACGCCGCCCGGAACCGACATCGCATCCAACGTGCAGTTCTTCACCAACGCGTTGGACCTGGAGGTGCTGGGCTTGGACATCGTGTTCACGACGAGCTTCGACTGGGGCGTGTCGGACATCACGACCGATGTCACCTTCGCCTTCAACCACAACGAGGTGGACGTCGTCTCCCAGTCCCGGGTCAACGGACTGCAGCCGGTTAGCGATGCGGAAGTGGAGGACATCGAGGACAGCTATCCGATGAACCGTTTCACGGTCTCAGGAAACACGCTGTTGACGCCCCGCATGGACCTCCTGGTGCGTGTCAACTACTACGGCGAGCACTACGACGAGCGCGGTCGCATCAACGGCGTCGACGGTGGTCCACCCACCAAGTTGCTGGGCTCCCCGGTATTCGTCGATGCGGAAGTGGGCATGGATCTGAGCGATGACCTGCGCCTGACGCTCGGTGCGAGCAACCTGTTCGACGAGTACATCGACGTGATCGACGATCCCTACGCCAACCGGCTAAACGTCGGTTTGCCCTATGCCAGGCGAACGGCCGCGAACTTCGATGGAGGATCCTGGTACCTGCGCGCCTCCTATCGGTGGTAGCGGCGAGGCTAAGAACGTCTGATCAAGCCCGTCTATGGGCTTGATCAGGAGCCCTAGGGAAGCTCTTGGTCAGAGCTTCCCTAGTGACTCACCGCGGGTCCATGCGGAACACGGCGAATCCGGGCCCGGGCGTTCGCGGGCCCAGCACCGCCTGCCGTTGTGCCGGGTCGGTGATGCGAACCGCGCGTCGCTCGTAGATCGCGTCGCCGATCTTGATGCGCACACGGTTGTCGCGGGCCACGTTCTTCGGCCAGCGCTTGGTGTCGCATTGGCGGCACCCTACGTAGAGGATGCCGTCCGCTGCCCAGGCGCTGACCGTGATGGAGTGGCGGACGAGATACCAGGTGCGCGTCTCCACCCAGGCCCGGGTTCGACCCTCGAGGAATGCCCAATCCGTATCCTGGTCGGTGGAGAGTTCGCCGCTCAACCGCGTGCCCGGGCGACGCTCGACGGGATCGAAGGTCAGGAGGATCGCAGCCAGGTAGAGGATTGCGAGCGCCGCAACAATGACGAGCGTGATGCGCTTCATGACATACCCCGGTGCACAGTCGCTAACATGTCCGGGATTCTACAAGTCCGGGCGGGAACCACATGACACTGGTCAAGCTCTTGTCAGCCGAGTGGGGCAGGCGTCCTTGGTGGATGAACCTGCTGTTCATCTTCTGTGCCTACATGACGGTGATCTACGTGCCGTTCGACCTGTTCTTCAAACCCGTCGCGCAGGACGAGGAGGTGTGGTTCGGATTCGTACTGCACGGCTGGTGGGCGAAGGCGACCGAACCGTTGCACTGGCTCATCTATGGCGCCGGAACGTACGGATTCTGGCGAATGGCCCGCTGGATGTGGCCCTGGGCCGCGATCTACGCTGCGCAGGTCGCGCTGTCGATGCTGGTGTGGAACGTCGCCGATCCCCGTGGCGGCGGTTGGCTGGTGGGTGCCGTTGCCGCCGCCGTGTTCCTAATACCGACTATCGCCCTGTGGCGCGCCCGGGCGACCTTCCACGCGTAGGGTCGACCCTTGCGGTCGCCCGTTTCGTGCGAGGCACGCCGACGCTCATGGGTCGAACACCGCCATCATTCGTACTTCGATGCTGCGCCGCGGCGGCGTGTCGTCGTCCGAGGATGGAATGTCGAACGAGGTGTGGGGGCAAAGCGTGGAGCGACCAACCCGGGTATCGAGCTGCTTCATGAGCAACAGTTCATGCGTTGCCATGCGGGGCACGTAGTAGAAACGGTGGTCGGGGTTGTACAGCGGCATGGCCGACCGGCCGGTGGCTCCGTACCCGGTGTAGTGGTAGTCGAGCACCTCGTCGAGGTCGACGGTGCTGGCATCGACAACCGTCAGCGGGTTTTTCACCGCCGGGTGGTCGAACGGCTGCCAGGCGTTGTACCAAGCGAACTCCCGGTCCGCATAGTCGGCCAGCGCAAACCCGCGTCTCGACAACGCCCGCCGTGCGGTGTCACGTGGATCGTGGAGCGTGTAGTCGCAATGCAGAAATCGCGCGTAGGCCTTGTTGAAGTCGGAAGTGTCCTCGGTGCGCAAGACATGCTGGGTGATGAGGACTTCCGCGGCGCCGGTTGCCGCTCGGGCAAGGGCGACGATCTCCGGGTAGTAGACCCTGCGGACTTCGTCGTCGTCGCGGAACTCGGCAACGGCGGACTCGTGTTGGAGCAGGGCGAAACCGTTCGTGTCGAGGTCGATCTCACCGCTCGCCAGCCCGGCACGAGCGTCGTGCACGACGACTCGGTGCTTGGTGGTGTTGGCGCGCCGGGTTTCCCGGTCGCCAACGACGGGCACTTCGGCCCGGTCGCGCCACTCCGCGTTCAGGTAGCGGACTTCGGCTTCGACATCCACGGGCTATGGCGCCGCGCCGAAGTCCACTAACGTCGTCCTCTTACTGCATCCGCCACTGGGCCCGGAAGTAGTAGAACCCGCCGTTGAATCCGAACGGCGACTGTTCCGGATAGACCAGCCCCGCGACCTCACCGTGCGGGTTGGTGGACGGATACTCGTCGAAAGCGTTCTGCAGGCCGAACAGGACCGACAGTGCATCGGTGGCATCCACCGAGACCTCGAAGTCGAACAGCAGGCTGGCATCGGGATAGAACGCCACCGAGCCGTCGTTGGTCGGCGCGTCGTAGTACTCGCCGTAGTGCCGTGCCCGGGCCATGAGCCGCCACTTGCCCTGGGTGTGGTTCCAGGTCAGCGTGAAGCGGGAGTCGGGACGGCCCTGCTCGATCTGCAATCGACGGTTGTCGCTGGTGAAATCCGGGTTGAACTTGGTGAGTTCGACGTCCGACCAATTGGCTGCCAGCGTCAAGCCCGAGACGCCACCGGCGAGGTCGAAGGGATAGGTGGCGACCACGTCGATGCCCGACGCCTCCACGGTCTGCAGGTTCGAAAAGAACCGCACCGACGTGAAGCTGCTGGCATCGCTGACGCCGGCGTTCAGCAGTGCCTGGACGTCCGCGGCGGTAAGGTTGAACCGGCTCGTGAACGAAATCCGATCCTCGATCTCGATCCGGTAGTAGTCCACCGTCACGTCCATTCCACCGGCGTTGAAGACGACGCCGAGCGTGGTGTTGACAGACTCCTCCGGGGTCAACGCCTGTGCGCCCTTCTGCTGGGCGATGGGATTGGTCGGCGGCAGGGTGGCGATGTCGGCCAGCCGCCCCATGTTGAACTCGGTCGTCACGTTGCGCAGGTTCGCCTGGCCGGCCGTCGGTACCCGGAAGCCGGTGCTGACCGCGCCGCGGATGGCGAGGTTGTCCGCCACCTGTAGGCGGGCGGCGATCTTGCCGTCGAGGGTGTTGCCGAAGTCGGCGTAGTTCTCGTAGCGCATCGCGCCGCCGAGCAGCAGGTTCTCGGAGACATTGGACTCCAAGTCGATGTAGGCAGCCATGGCGCGCACCGTATTCTCACCGGCGTCGCCCGGCTGGAAGCCGGGGAAGCCATTGGACCCGACACCGAAGCCCTGGGCGGCCAGGTTGGGATCAATGAAGAACGAATTCGGTTCGCCGTTGTCGATGCGGAAGGTCTCGTCCCGGTACTCCAGGCCAACGGCGACGTTGACGGTTCCGAACGTGTCGCTGTCAAACGGTTTCGCCAGGTCGAAGTTGAGCACCCGGTCGGTCTCCGTGTACGCACCAGCGTCGTAGTAGACGGGAATGTCGTTGCGCTGGGTCAGCAGTTGCGGATTGATCGTGTTGTAGATGTAGAACTGCGCGTTGCTGCGGCCGACCGATGCGCTCATGTCGTAGAACCAGCCGCTGTCCAGCGTGCCGCGGACCCCGCCGACCAAGCTCATATCGTGGACGAAGCCGCCGAACTGCGGGGTGAAGCCGCCGGGGAACCTCTCGATCAGGGAGTAGCAGTTCGGATCCGAACGGATCGAGGTGAGCGCAGCGCTATCCGGAACGTTGTTGTCGATGAACACGATCGGGCAGCCGCCGGCTTCGGCAACTGCCTTAACCGCATCAGGCAACTCCATGCCTTCATCGATGAGGCTAGCCGTCGCACCCGAGAAGTCGGCGACCTTGACTGTCGGTCGACCGTCGATCTCGGGGCCAGCGAATACGCCGCCTCGAGTGTGCGGGTTCCGATAGTAGAACCCGCCCTCGACTTGCCGCTCGGACCAGTTGCCGAACGCGTAAGCCTCAGCGCCGTTGTCGAGGTTCAGGCCGAAGTTTCCGACCAACTTGAAGTCGTCGGAGATCTGTGGCGCGCCCCAGATCTGGGCGGCCGGTTGTCGGACGCTCGAGTTTCCGGCGTTGATCAGCCCTTGGGCGTCGCCCCTTTGGGCGCTTCGGCTGGTCGGATCGGATTCCTTCCACTCGAAGCTAAAGTTTGCGAAGCCGGCGACGGTGAGCGGTAGGCCGATGTTGCCGGCGATGGTCAAGGCATCGCCATCACCTTCGAAGTGGCGTCCCCACTTCACTTCAACCGTCGATCCCTCGGTGTCCTCCCGGAGCACGAAGTTCATGATCCCGGCAATGGCGTCCGACCCGTACTGCGCGGATGCTCCGTCGCGGAGCACCTCGAGTCGATCCAGGGCGATGGCCGGAATGGCCGACAGGTCGGGACCTTGGGAGCCACCGGAGATTCCCGCCCCGAGCAGCGCGATCACCGCGGCGCGGTGGCGTCGCTTGCCGTTCAGCAGGACCAGGGTGGCGTCCGGTGGCAGGGACCGAAGCGTCGCCGGGCGGATGAAAGTCGCCGCGTCGCTGATCGGCTCCTGGGCGACGTTGTACGACGGAACGAGCGCCGCGACAAGGTCGTCCAGGTCGGTGTTGCCGTGAGCAAGGAAGTCGTCCCCGCCAATGACGTCTACCGGTACCGGTGAGTCAGAGGCCGAGCGGTCGCGCCTTCGTGAGCCGACGACGACGACTTCCTCAATGGTGGATGACGCTTCGACACCCGATTCTTGGGCCGCAAGGGGGCCGGCAGCTGAGACCAACAACGCAATGGCCGCAGGAGTTGCGATTGCGATGAGCTTCACAGGGACTCCTCTTGTTGTCTATTAGGGTCAGCGATGAAGTATAGCGCGGTTCTGAGCCAACCCCCTCAAATATAGATAGTGTCAGTTTGAAACTGACGCATAGGCAGATACGATAAGTCGCGAGGGACGGGACGGAACCCAATCCAAATCTGCCTACGGAAGGCGGGGGCATCCACCCCGCGAACTGCCTACGGTTTGCTTCCGACGGCTTTCCGTCTGCGTATCGCGTCGAATTCGTCTTCGAAGAAGAACCGGTTCTCGCCGAACGCCGGTTGCAGCTGGTCCAACCAAGTGGCCTTGGGGTCGAAGGCCGCGAAGAACGGCACGCCCACCCAGTCCGGATTGCGCCCCTGCAGAAAGCGCAGCACGAAGACCCGCTCGCCACGAACCTCCTGCACGCCGATGATCTCCACCTTGCCGGGGTCGGCGCTCATGCTTGGGCCGCGAACGGTGCGCGCGAGACCGGACACCCGTGCAATGGCGGCCGAGTAGATCTGCCGGGTCCGCTCAAGGGGGACCTCGAAGTAGCGGCGCGCCCCGGTGTCCCGCTCGACGAACAAGTAGTACGGCACGACTCCGAGTCGCACCTGGTCGCGCCACATGCGCTCCCACACCGCGGGGTCGTCGTTGATGTGCCGGAGCACGGGTGCCTGGGTACGGATGACCGCCCCCGTGTCGCGCACTCGGCGGATCGCCTGCTGGACGACTTGGGTGCCGAGTTCCCGCCAGTGGTTGAAGTGGGCCATGATGGCGAGGTGCCGCCCGGACGCGACGATGCGCTCGAAGAGGCGCAGCAGTTCGTCGGCATCGTCGTCGTGTACGAACCGGTGTGGCCAGAACGTCAGCGACTTGGTGCCGATGCGAATGTTCTGCACATGTGCGAGTTCCGGCGCGGCGAGCACCGGATCCACGTAGCGCGCCAGGTTCGGAGCCTTCATCACCATGGGGTCACCGCCGGTGAGAAGAAGATCGGTGACGTCCGGGTGCTCGGCCAGATGGCGGTGCAGGCCGCTTGCCTGCTTGGCATAGATCTTCATGTCCTTGCCGACGAACTGCGCCCAGCGGAAGCAGAACGTGCAGTAGGCGTGACACGTCTGACCGCGGCTCGGGAAGAAGAGAACGGTCTCGCGGTACTTGTGCTGGATGCCTTCGAGGGCCGTGTCGTGCGCATCCTTGGGGATGTTGAGTTCCCGCTGTCCGGCAGGATGGGGGTTGAGGCCTTCACGAATCGCCGTGACAACCGGGGCGATCTCTTCCTTGGGAGCATCTCGACGCACCAGATCCGCGACCCGGGCGAAGTCGCGCTCATCGAGCATCCCGGGCTGCGGGAACGTCATCTGGTAGACGGGGTCGTCCGGTACGCGCGACCAGTCGATTAGTTCATCGACAACGTAGCGGTTGGTCCTGAAGGGGAGAACGCGGCTGACGACCTGGATCGCAAACCGGTGATCCCGCGGAAGGCACGCCAGTTGCGGAATCCGCGCGAGTTGCCGCTCCGAGATGGCGCGGTAGCGTGGCGGGACCGAGTCTCCGACCGGATGTTCAGCGGAAGGTAGAGGTCCACGACGAGCCACGACGGAGTCGGAACGACTCGCACCGCCATTCGCAGAATCCACCGCGACTAGATCCATCGTGTCCTCCCGACGTGAGCGGGTAGCCACGGCAGCCGGTTCGCCTGGCAGCCGTACCCGGTTCGGTCACGGACTGCGGTCGGAAGCGCGTACTGCCGTACATCCCTTGTCTTGCCAGCATAACAGCCCTCCAACCGTGCCGTTTGCGGTTTGCACGACGGGTGTCAACGGGTCGACCAATCGGCCTGCAGGTACAGCAACCTGCCCTGCCAAGGCGGGATGGAGTCGCTGCGGTAGATGCGCCCGCAGCAGACCTCGAACTCGCCCGGGTCGGGGTAGTTGTCGAGGACGTTGTCAACGCCGGCGGTGATGGACCCTCCGCGACCCCAGGTCCGGCTTGCCGAGAAGTCGACCATCACCTCCCGTCCGAACGTCTGGATGGTTTCCAGGCTGCTGTCGAGGGTGTTCTGGTAGGCACCGTAATAGCGCGCCCGAAGTTGCCACTCGAAGCGTCCGGCGAGATGGTTCGCGGTGATGACCGCTCGGGTCCGAACGCCGTTCTCCGCGTCGTACTGCGCTTCACCATCGACAAACCGGCCTCGGTCCAGGATTCGCGTCTTATTGACGTTCACCGCAGCCTGGAGGGAGGTGTGGCCGAGGGGGGAGTCGAATCGCCAGCTGGCGACCAAATCGACGCCGCTGGTCTCGGTGTTCACGTCGTTCGTGAAGAAGCGCACCTGGGCGATGTCGTTGGCTCCCGGCACGCCCAGTGTCTCGAGCGTTGCAGCCTCGGCGGGTCCGACGGCGAACTGGGACGACAGCACGATCCGCCCATCGAGCCGGATACGGTAGTAGTCGAATGTCGTCGTGAACCGTTCGAACGGTGACGCAGTCACACCCAGCGTCCAGGATCGCGACCGCTCGGGCTGCAAGGGCGCGCCGCCGAATAGTCCGGCCGCGGGATGCGTGGGCGGGAAGACCCCCTCGGCACGAGGAAAGCCGTTCGGATCGATGCGCGTCGACACGTTGGTCGTCGCGAGCTGTCCCGGCGTCGGCGCCCGAAAGCCCGTGCCCAACGAGCCGCGCAGGTTGACGTCGTCGGTCAACCTGTAGCGGGTCGCAAGCTTCCAGATCGCCACTTCCCCGAAGTCCGAGAACCGCTCGTGGCGAACGGCAAGATTCGCGAGCCAACGGGGCGTGACATCTCCCTCCACGTCGACGTAGGCGGCCCGGCTTCGCCGGACGAGCTCGGAACTGAACGCGGGTGGATATCCCGGAAACCCGTTGGAGCCGATCGGCACGGTGTTGTTGACCGGATCGCCTGTCGGACAAAGAGAACCGACGGCCTCGAAGCCGGGTATGCGGCATTCGGTGCGGGTCAGTTCGTCGTCCGGACTGGCGTCGACCTCGGCTTGGGTGACCTCGAAATTGAAGGGATCGGGTCGCGCGAAGGGACCAACTTCGTAGGAAGCGGGGTCCCCGGCTTCGATCCGGTAGGCTTCCCGCCGGTATTCCAGTCCAAAGGCGACATTGATCGGCGCCACGGGTCCGGTGTTCCACGGCAAGGCGAAGTCGGCGTTGAAGGCGGTCTCGCCGTTGACTAGGTTCCCCGGCCGGAAGCGTGTCGGCGTGTCCGGACCCATGGACGGGTTCATGGTATTGGCGATGCGATAGCGGATCTCGTCGACCCCACGGCTCGCCGACAAGTCGAACGTGATCCCGCCTGCCGCTAGCCCACGAACACCCGCTTGAAGGGCATGGTCGACCACGTCGCCGGAGAATTGGGGCGTGAAACCGGACGGATACAGGTGCTCGCGGGGATCGTAGATGGCGCCGTCCGCCAGCCGGACCGGCAGGAGCTGGCTGACGCCCGGGCGCCGGTAGAAGAACCCGCCGGTCTGGTCTTTCGCGGCATGGGTCGCGAAGCCGTAGAGTTCCGCGGACGACACCGGCAAGGCGGCGTTGACGACCACGGCGTACTGTTCGCGCGCGGGCCGGCCCCAGATCTGCGCCGGATGCGCGAAGTCCCGCTTGCCGCCGACACCGGCGAAATTGTCGGCGAAGCGCGTGTCCGGGTCGTCGGGAATGCCGTCGCTGCCCGGCAGCACCTGCAGGATCGTGCCGGAGGGCGAGTAGGTGTATGCGAAGGCGTCGGGGCCATGGTAGCTGACGCCGTCCACCACCGATGTGCTCCGGGTCGCTTCGTGTGGTGTGAGGCCCGATTCGCCAATGGCGATATCGTAGTGTTCGGATCGACTGGTGGGTTCCGCATCCGTCCTCTGTACGCTGATGTTGACGAACCCTGCGGCGCCCACGGCCAGACCTACGTTCGCCTCGATGGTGGCTTCCGTCCCGTCGCCCGCGGCAAAGCGGGCCGCCTTGGCGCGGACTTCGGTGCCGGAGGACTCGGTTCGTAGCTTGAAGTTCAGCACCCCCGCAATCGCATCGGTTCCGTACTGGGCAGCCGCACCGTCTCGCAGCACCTCCACGCTGTCGACGGCGATCGCGGGCAGGCTGCCCACATCGGCTCCGTGGGCGCCGAAAGCGCCCAGCCGCATCAACGCCGCTCGATGCCGTCGTTTGCCATCCACCAGCACCAGCGTGTGATGCGAGTCGAGACCACGGAGGTGGGCCGGTCGGATGAAGGAGGCGCCGTCGGAGATCGGCTCACGACGAACGCCGTAGGAGGGAATGAGCGTGTTCAACACGTCGACGAGATCCGAGGAGTTCACGCGCCGCACCTCATCGCCACGGAAGACGTCCACGGGAACCGCGGTGTCGGCGACGGTGCGGGTGCGTACCCGCGTACCTACCGTCACCACTACCTCGACGAGCCTGTTCGCTTCCTCTCCGGTGCCTTCGTCCGCCCTCGCCGGGCTGGCGGGCGTCACGAGGATCGCCGCTGCAAGCGTCGCGACAAGAATCGGACGTTCCCGCCGAGTTAAGCGTCTGGTGCGCAAACGCCGCCCGTGTACCCGGTACATGATCGCAGCCGCCGAAAAGCGATGAAGAAAAGACTGCCCGAAGTTATCGGGTATGTGAAAGCAATCTCACTCTTCAGACCGCTCCGCGATCGTGTACCTCAGCAGTATGTCGAGCCCGTCGCCGCGGACGTCCAGGCCAGGGCTGACGCCGATCAGATCTTCCTCGTGGGGAATGATGAACACGAGACTGTCGCCACTCCAGAAGGTCAGCGCCCGACCGTTCTCGGCAAGGTCGATCCGGTCGGCGAACACGAGCACGGACGCTGGATGGTTCTTCAGATACAGTTCCATGGGCTCCGAGCGGGTTCTCCTGTTTTGCCGTGTGGGTCCGCCCGGCGATCGGTTAAGTACGGCTCACCCTGTGCTTACTACAGAGTGCGACCGCCGGGCGGACTTTCGCGGACGCGGGGCGGAGCGAAGGAGTACCTTCGACTCCCAAGCCAGCGAAAAGAGATCGAATCACGCGCGCACGTCCCGGGGCGGGTCGGCCTCGCCCCGGTAGATGGCGAGCACGTTGACGAGCACGTAGACCACGCAGAGCGCCCACGGAACGACGTCGTCCGTGCGGTCCCACTTTACCCATGCAAACGCCGCGACCGCCAGGAGCGCCAGTACGACGGCGTTGAGAACGGCCGCCACAAGGCCCACCAGTCGCTTCGGCCCCACGGCAATTCTGGCTAGGATGTTTCCTTCTCCTTTTGGCGCCGGTACTTGGCGCGCCATCGTAGGAGGTTTCGTGTCAAATGTGTCTGTGTGAAGGCCAGTCTTTTGTGTTGCTATCATAAAGTTGCGGACCAACGGGTAGCGTTGTCTTGAACTGTCCTTGCTAGCTGAGGGGGGAGAAACCTTGCCTTGTTACGACCATACACAGGAGAACCGGGGCCCGCGGCAACGCGTTTCGACGCTCAACGCCGCGATTCTGCGCATTAGCGCGACGCTCGACGTCCACACGGTGTTGCACGAGGTAGTGCAATGCGCCCGGGATCTCACCGGCGCCCGTTACGGCGTGATCGCCGCGGTGGACGAGTCGGGAATACCGCGGGACGTGGTGTTTTCGGGTTTCACAGCCGAGGAGGAAGAAGCCCTTGCAGCCTGGCCGGACAGCGTCCGCCTGTTCGATCAACTGAAGGATCTTCAAGGTCCGCTGCGTCTCGCCGATCTCTCTGCCTACGTGCAAGGTCTAGGGATGGTGCCCGCACCGACGTTTTCCAGAACCTTCCAAGGAACTCCAATGCGACACATGGGCGCAGACGTAGGCAACTTCTTTCTCGCCGAGAAGGCGGACGGCGAAGAGTTCACGGACAACGACGAGGAAGTACTCGTGCTCTTCGCCGCCCAGGCCGCCGCGGCGATCGCCAATGCCCGCGCGCACCGCCGCGAGCAACGCGCACGTGCGGATCTCGAAGCCCTGGTCGAGACCACGCCGGTGGGTGTTGTGGTATTCGATGGCCGTAGCGGCGAGCCGGTCTCGTTCAACCGGGAAGCGCGGAGGATCGTGGAGAGTCTGCGAACGCCGGGCCACCCCATCGAACAGCTCCTCGACGTTGTCACCTGCCGGCGTGCCGACGGCCGCGAGGTGTCGCTCACGGAGTTCCCCCTAGCACAACAGTTCGGCGCCCCCGAGACGGTGCGCTCGGAGGAGGTCGAACTCTCCGTGCCGGACGGACGCAGTGTTCGGATCCTGATAAACGTCACACCGATCCCTGGAGGCGGCAACGCCACCACCGTGGTGGTTACGATGCAGGATCTTGCGCCGCTCGACGAGGCGGAACGGTTGCGCACGGAGTTTCTCGCCCTCGTCAGCCACGAGTTGCGCCAGCCACTGACCTCCATCAAGGGCTCGGCGGTCACGCTGCTGGAGGAGTCGGAGAGACTCGACCGGGCCGAGATGCACGAGTTCCACCGCATCATCGCCGAGCAGGCGGACCATATGCGTGGCCTAGTTGCTGATTTGCTCGACGCAGGGCGCATTGAGGCCGGCACGTTGTCGGTCGCGCCGGAACCGATCGAGATCGGCGACCTAGTGGAGCGGGCGAGAGATGCGTTCGTCGGCGGCGGTGGTCGCCACGGCATCCTGATCGATCTGCCTTCCGATCTGCCCAAGGTGATGGCCGACCCCCGACGGATCGTACAGGTGCTCAACAACTTGTTCGCCAATGCCGCGAGACTCGCCCCCGAGTCGACCCCGATACGCGTCGCGGCATCGCTCGAAGATGCCCACGTCGCCGTATCCATAGCTGACGAGGGCCGCGGCGTGGCACCGGAACTGCTCCCGCAGCTGTTCCGCAAGCACCGCACGACCGGGAAAGAGACGTCGGGAAGCTACGGGTTGGGGCTAGCAATCTGTAAGGGACTTGTGGAGGCGCACGGCGGCCGTATCCGAGCGGAAAGCCCAGGTGTCGGCCAGGGGACGACGTTCGTATTCTCGCTTCCCGTGGGAGGAGACTCCGTCGACACGGGCGCCGCCTCCCGAGGTTCGACAACCTCGATGCGGGGCGGGCCACCACGCATCCTGGTGGTCGACGACGACCCGCGGACGCTTCGCTTCGTCCGCGATGCCCTCTCGGCAGCCGGTTACGCCCCGCTGGTGACCGGAGTGTCGCAGAATCTCGCGCAGATCATACGCACGGAGAAGCCGCGGCTTGTGGTGCTCGACCTGATGCTCCCGGGCGACGATGGCATTGACCTGATGCGCAACATCCCGGAACTCTCGGATCTCCCGGTGATCTTCATTTCCGGCTACGGTCGCGACGAGACCGTCGCGCGGGCACTGGACGCAGGCGCAACCGACTACATCGTCAAGCCCTTTTCGCCAACCGAACTGGTGGCGCGCGTCCGGGCAGCGCTACGGCGGTACGAGGAGCCCGAGCCGTTCGTGCTTGGCAACCTCGCCATCGACTACGACCGGCGCCTCGTGACCGTCAGCGGCGACAAGGTTCAGCTCACCGCCACGGAGTACGAACTCCTTTGCGTGCTGTCGCGCAGCGCGGGACGCGTTTTGACCCACGACGCCTTGTTGCGCCGCGTCTGGAGCGGGCGCAAGAGCCCCGATGCGAACCTCGTGCGCATCTTCATCAGGAATCTCCGCGCCAAACTCGGCGACAATGCCGCGAGCCCCGACTACATCTTCAACGAACGGGGCGTCGGCTACCGGATGGCCAAGCCGGGCGAGGAATAGCGCTAGCGCGCGGTCGCCGCCAATTCCCGGTTGGAGGGACTTCAGAGGTCGTGCTCGCCGTAGTAGAACCGCAGACGTACGTCGCTCAGGCTGCCTGTGCCATCGCCGGCGAGGTCCACGACCTGAACGGTCCACGTGCCGTTCAGGCTCTCGCCATAGAACGCGTTGCTGAGCAGGTGCCAGTCCTGGAGTCCCGGCAGACCATCGAGCGCGGCGTTGAACGGTGGATTGACCACGCTGGCCGTTCCAGCGGGTGAACGCAGCGTTACGCCGAGTTCGAACGTATCCGGATGGTCGGCGGAGATCGCCAGGGACACGGCCTCGACCACGGCGCCCGCGGGGAGATCCGCCACTTCCACGGACGCTGTCGCTCCCGCGCCGTCGGCGTCCGGGATAGTCAGGGGCGTCTCTTCCGTGAGACCCGCGTCGAACCATGCGGTCTCGACAAAAGGTCCAAGGCTGTCGGGTGCGTATGTCGCGGCCATGATGATGGCGGCGTCCAGGTCGACCGCCCCGAACCCGTACCAGTTGTGGAACGCGTAGCCGCCGGCGTTGCGCTGCCACGCATGCTGCGCCACGTAGGGCGTACCGGCGAACGCGGCGCGGACTTCCGCGATGTGCGGGTCCACCTGTCGCGCGGTGTTTGCCAGGATGTGCTTCACGTCGCGCCATGTGAGTTCGGGCTTGGAGCCTAGTAGGGCGGCAACCGCCCCCGCGACGGCAGGTGTTGCCGCCGACGTGCCGTTGAACGCGCTCGTGTAGTCGCCATCGCGGTTGAGGGGATGCGCACTCGACAGGCGGTTGCGGAAGAACTCGCTGAACCCACCGTGGGTACCCGCCTGATCGGTCGTGATGATCGCCGGTTCCCTGACGCCGTCCTCTCCGGACGGACCCACCACCCAGAGGCTCGCGCCGGCGCTCGAATAAGACGACTTCACATCGTCGGCGTTGAATCCACCGACAACGATCAGCCACGGCAGGTTGTGGTCCGGGTCCGCATTCGCAGCGATGCAACCAGTCTCCCGGTTGAACGGGTGCGTCCTGCCACACAACTCGAACTCGTTTCCCGCAGCCTTGACGTAGAGCGCGCCCCGCCCCGAGCGCAGCTCCGCGGTTGCCATCTTCACTAGGCGCACGAACTCTTCGCGCGAGTTCTCGTTGGGGCTCTCGGCGCCGAAGCTCATGTTGAACACATCGACACTGGCCGAATCAGGAGCGGAGTCGCTTCCGCCCAGGCTCAAGAGCAGGGCCGTCTCGAAGCCGACCGCCGGTTCCTCGCCGCCGAGGCCAATGACCTCGGCTTCCGACACGTTGAATCCGACAAGGGTGGCATCCGGTGCAACGCCCCGACCACCGAGGCCGTTGTCGGCCACCGCCGCGGCGATGCCCGCGACGCTGGTGCCGTGGTCGGCGAACAGTCCGAAGCGGAACGGTTCGTCGCGGACAGCTCCCACGGTTCGCATACGATCGTAGGCGAAGTTGTACGACCCGCGTCCAGCGGCGTTCGCCGCCAGGTCCGGGTGGCAGGTTTCCAATCCCGAGTCGACGACGGCCAGCTTCACGCCGGCGCCGGACAGGTCCGCGGCAAGGGTAGCGGACATGCGCAGGTCCGCCCCCGGCAGACCGCCACGGTCGGCGAACGCGGTTTGGCCGGTATTGACCAGATGCCACTGCTCGGTGAACAGCGGATCAATGCCCGCCGAGGCTGACCGAGATGGTGTGTTGCAGCGCACGACGACGCTACCGTCTTCGCCGGTCGCGAAGCCGTCGAAGAAGACGTTCGGGGCCGTCCATCCCGCTCCTTCCGACGGCGGCGTCACCTCGCCGAGTCGTGCCCTGACGTAGTAGATCTCGTTGGGAAGCAGCTCGAACGCCGGGACCGTGAAAACGTGCAGGTTGGGGAACACGAACTGCTCGTGGTCGGACTCGACCTCGGCTTCGCCGAGGCTGCGCACGTCTGTCTGGAATCGCGGATCCGTCGACCACTCCGCGACCAGCGACACCGTCTCGCCGGACGCGAGCGAGTTCACCGCGAAGACAGCTAGCACAACACCGAACTCCGTCACCGTGTAGCCGAACGGGAACACCTGGAGCGGGGCAGCACTGTATTCGGCCGCCTCGATCGAACCTGGGCCAGCATCCCGGATCGTCAACGTCACAGATTCCGGCTGACCCGCCCGGGCGTTGCCAGTGATCGCACCGAGCGCCACTTCGATAGTCTCGTCGGGCTCTTCGTCGAAATCCCGGTAGATATCGATCTCGGCGGTGGCGGAAGACCCGCTTGCCGGAATGGTCACCGTCCGGCGATCCAACGCGTAGTCGCTCCCCGACGTCGCTGTGCCGGCGATGTCCAGGTGGACCGTCACCGCTTCGGCGGCAGAGGCATCCAGTTCAACCCGTAACGGAACCTTGGCGTTGGCCGCCTCCTCCAGGTCGACGTCGCCGCCCGCGACGAGGCTAACGACAGCCGGGCGCGAGGGCTGCGGACCTTCGTGTGACCCGCCACCGCAGCCCCCGAGGGAACCGGCAACTAGGGCCGCCAAGAAAATGGCGGCGAATCGGTACATCCGCGTCACTTCCACTCGATCCTGGGTGCCCTCAGTCGCACTTCCGCCACAGGCTCCCCCGGTAGATCACCGACGCGCGCCACGGCCTGGGCCGGGTGCAGATCGGCGGGCAGGTGGAAGATCGCGAAGCCGAGCCGCTCGAACACCGTGACTCCCACAGCTCCGATCGCATCCGCCCACGCTTCGGGCTGCGCGTCTTCCCCGAGTTCGACGCGGATGCTCGGCAGCAGCGACCAGAACCTGCGCCGGGCTGGATCGAACACGGCCCGGGAGAACGGTCCCTCCAGTGGCGTTGCGGCACGGTACGTCTTGCCTTCATACGTAACGACATGGATCCGCCGCGATCCAGTCTCGTACGAACGGGCCGAGAATCCGGCGCCTTGGGAATCCTCTGCGGACGGGGATTCGGCACTCGAAGCCACCCGGCGTGGATCGAGGACGATGAGCTCGTGGCCCCCTGAGACGACCCTATGGAGTCCATCCCCGGCGACGGGGTCGTCCGCCGCCTGCGAGATCGGGCCGTACAGCACTAGAAGCACTACCAAGCCAGCGGCAAGAAGCGCCTGTCGCCGACCAGCAATACGGCATTCCGTCATCCAACGCCCTGCATGGTCGCCCATTGGAGTCCGATGTTTGCACGTTTCGCCGATTCGTTGGGCTAATGTTCCGTGTTGTTTTGACGATTTCCTATGTTGATTCCGTCCGGATTCGGTTACGACTTGCTACCGAGAAGGCGTCAACTCGTGCGACAGGGGATCATCCTGTCCGCCAAACCGTCACACCACCCTCGGCGTCGAGCGCGGCCAGTGCACGCCCGTCTGGCCGCCAGTACAGGTCGGCCACTACGCCCGCGACCACTGCGGCCCCAACCGGATCGCCTTCGCCATTTCTCCGCAGCGACCACACCACCACGGCGCCGTCGCGGCCTCCCGAGGCTAAGCGCAACGCACCGCGAGCGAAGACAAGCGTTGTGACCGGTTCGACATGGAGCCTTAGGATGCCTGGCCGCGTGTCTTCGGGACCGCCTCTGTGGAAGCTCCACACCGTTACCGAGTCACCTCCGCCGGTGGCCAAGAGGATTCCCGCGTCGTCGAAGGCCAGGGCCGATGGTTTGCCGGGATATCCGGACATCATGGAGTCCTCCTCCGTGGAGCGACGCCAAAAATGTACGGTGTTGTCCTGGCTGCCGCACGCCACGACATCTCCGTCCGGGCTCAATGCCATCGACACCAAGGAACCCTTCCACGCGAGCTTCTGGCGAAACTTCCCGGTGGACCCGTCGAAGAACGTCACCCGACCGTAGCAAGCCGTCGCCAGTTCCCCTGTGCTAGACCAAGCGACCGCGCTGACCGTGCTGGGGTGGTCATCGGAATGCCAGGCTTCGCCACCGTGGGCATCGTAGGTGTAGACCCGCCGGGAGCAGGAAGCCGCCAGCCACTGGCCGTCGGGCGACCACGCCACGTTGTCCACCCAACCGGTGCCGACATCGATGGCTTGCCTTGTCTGACCTGCGGCGACATCCCAGAGGAGGACTCGTCCGTCCTGGCCGGCGGTCACGAACGCGGTTCCGAGCGGGTGGATCGCCATTGCCAGTACACCGCCATCATGCGCTCCATGCCGTGCCCAGGCGCATCGGCCGGACTTGCCGTCGAACGCATGCACGCCACCGGCGGCGTCAGCGACGATCAGTGCCTCACCACGGCGGGTCCAGCCACCGGCGATGGCGTAGTCGTCTACCGCCGCAGACCAGCCGCGGCGTAGCACGCCCGTCCTGCGGTTGACGTTCAAATCAAGCAGGCCTCGAATCCCTGCCGCATGCTCTGTTCATCGAGGTTGCGGCCGATGAAAACGAGCTGATTGCGCCGGGGCGAGTCTCCCCATGGACGGTCCGGCTGGCCGTCGAAAAGCATATGAACCCCTTGGAAGACGAAGCGACGCGGTTCGCCCGCCAAGCTGATGAAACCCTTCATGCGGAAGATGTCGACCCCGCGCTCACGAAGCAATTGGCCAAGCCAAGCGTTCAGCAGCTCGGAATCGACGTCGCCGTCCGTCTCGATCGCGATCGAGCCGACTTCGTCGTCGTGCTCGTGCTGGGCGACCCACGTGCGCTCGGCCGCTGGGCTGATGGGCACTCCCTGGGCGTCGGTCAGATGGAGATCGAACTCTTCCGCCGTGTGTTGCGCATAGAGGCCCAGTCGCACTTGCGTGTCGACCTCGAGGGAGAACGACTTGCGCCCGGCGGATTCGAGCTGTAGGTCTACATGCCTTCCGACAGGAATCTCTGCCCCCGGGCGAATCGGCGCCGCAGGTTCGGCGTAGCGCCGTACGCACCATTCCGCGCCGTCGCGCAGTGCAGCGTCATCCGTGCCCTGATCAGACACGACGACAACCGACATCGTCGGATCCGGTCCGTCGGCGAGACTGAGTTGGTACCGCCCGCTTTCGAGCGAATAGACGCCAGTCCACTCGAACGGATACTCCGGCTCGAGGAAGGTGGGACGTCGCTCGAGCACCTGGTCCAAGTCGAAGGCACCGAGGTTGAGGACCGTGTCTACGGGGACGTCCGCCCGCTCGCTACGCACCACCTGCGCCATTCGGTTCATATCTCGCAGCCGAGCCTCGAGCCTGTCGAGCGCCTCGCCGTCGACGAGGTCCGTCTTGTTGAGCACAAGGATGTCCGCGAATGCGATCTGCTCCGTGCTTTCGTCGCTGCGGCCGAGCTGTTGCTCGATGTGGGCCGCATCGACGAGCGTGACGATGCCGTCGAGCGAGAACTCGGCGCGAATCTCGTCGTCCATGAAGAAGGTCTGGGCGACCGGGCCGGGATCGGCGAGTCCCGTGGTTTCCACCAGCACATAGTCGAACTTGTCACGGCGCTTCATGAGATTGCCAAGCACGCGAATCAGGTCTCCACGCACCGTGCAGCAGATGCAGCCGTTGGACATCTCGAAGATCTCTTCGTCAGCGTCGATGACGAGCGCCTGATCGATGCCGA
>VXPO01000143.1 GCA_009839505.1 Gammaproteobacteria bacterium | reverse complement strand
GGATATGTTTATAATCGACTGGGCGCCCTCCCGCCCCCGGTGAATTGGGGGGGTACTTAACATCTGGGCGGTTCACCCTGGGCCCGCCCCGGGCGGGGGGCCGGCGGCGCTCCTGCGGAGCGGCGGTCAGAACCCCGGGGAAGGCATGAGGATCCTCGACGATCTGGACATCGGCGGCGGCTGCCGCGCGTTCGCCGTCGAGTTGGAGCTCGGCGAGGAGGCCGGCGACGCGGAGCTGCGGGAACGCTGGGCGTCGGGGGCCGGCGCGGCCGAATACGGCGTGCCGCACGCGCTGGTGCTCTACCGGAACGGCAAGGTGGAGCCCGCAGCGTTGCGGGCGGCCCTGGAGCGCTTCAACGAACGGCGCGACGGCGACGGCTGGCGATGGACGGTGGAGGCGCTGGCCATGCACCTGCTGGACGACCTGTGCGGGATCGCGCTGGCGGATCGCCGCTGCCCGCCACGCTCCGGGAGCTGCGGCGAAACCTGAACCCGCTCCCCGTCGTAGTTTCCGCGAGGTCGAAGCGCGAGCCGCGTTCTCGCGCGAGGGTTCCTTTTCGTAGAGAGACCGGAGGGAAGGAAGGCAGTCCACGAGAGGGGGTGCGGCCGACGGCGCGACGACCGGAGCCGCCGCGTCTCGACCGCGGAGGACGGATTCAGTACCGGCGGTGCAGGCGGCCGTTGCAGGGCGACCAGCGCCACTCCTGCTCGGTCTTGGGCTCCGGATCGGGAAGCGGCGACCAGTAGGCGGCGGACGCAACTGGCTTCGGCCTCGCGTTTCAGGGCGACAGACCGCAGCCCAGATTGCTGGTCCGGTGCGCGGTCTCGGGCTTCGCCGCGAACTCGTCGATGGCCGCCGCGTCGATGGCGTCCCGGCGCTTCTGCGCGCGCTCGACGTCGCGGTCCCCGCGGCACCGCGCGCAGAGGAAGTCCCCTTCCGCCCGCTTCCGGTAGGCGCAGCGCCGGCAGCCGCCCTGGGCGACGAAGAACGCTCTCCGGCGACGACACGACCGGGCGCGGCGGTCGAGGCAGCGCTGGCAGGCTTTCGCCAACTCGCCGTTCCTCTTGATGGCGACCGGGCGGTGGCAGCGCTTGTGCGAGCACGCCGGCCGCGCTTCGGGCCGTTCGGCGGGGAGCAGGCATCCCGGCGGAAGCTGGCCGCTCCACTGGGCGATGAGAAGATCGAGGTCCATTGGTGGTTTCTCCGTTCAGGTGTTGCGACGCGGAGTGCGTCGGTGCTTGGACGGCGGCACGCGCGCGCAGGGCGGTCACCCCGCGCGAGCGGGGTCGGAGCGAAGCGGAGAACCGTCCCGGTTGACCGCCCGAGCACGCGTGGCACGCTGGGTCCGCAAACGACGGACACGCGCCGTCGTGGTGCCTGTTCGGCACCAACGGAGCGGCCACCCCGAGCGGGATGTCGCGTGCGGTTCAGAACGGGTTCGTTGCCGTCGCCGCAACCCACGGTGGCAAGCGGGTCGCCAATTCCGGGGAAGCGCCGGTGCTCGTGCGTGTGGAAATCCGGGAGGCCGCCACCACGGCCTTGGCGGCATCACCGCCCGGAGGGCGGAAGCGCCAGCGATCGTTACCCGAATGGGCCGAGACCGCTTCGCGGGCTCGGTTCGCCGCAGGAGAGATCTGTCGGAAACGGTTCGCTACGAGTGGAGGCGGCGAATAGAGCGCGGGCCGGAGGCGGCGCCGCAAACAAGCCCATGACAAGCGTCAGACTAGAACTGCCCGCAACTGAACCTGCACCCCGGACGCGGAACACGTATGCTTCGGCGAGCAAGTCGGCGGAGGTGTGCAGCAGCGATGAACCGGAACGACAGACTGCGCCAGCAGTGCGAACGACAGATCGCCGACCAGGACGGCGTCAACTACGCCCAGGCACGCGCCTGCTACGGGCACAAAGTGGCCGACGCCATCTTCCACGAACTCCAGGGCGAAGACTGCGACCGCGCCTACGTCACGCGCCTCGAACACGATCGGCTTGTCGAATGGAAGGGCAGCGGCGACCGCCGCGTGAACGGTATCGTGAGGAACATCGTGGAAGGCACGCTGGAGGACGAGGTCGCGTAAGCGCAACGCCCCGGCTCTGGGGCTAGGCTTCGCGTAGAGCACGTTTCCTGCGAACGACGGGGGTGCCGACACGCTCTGGGCAGCCGCACCGGCCGTGTGAACGTCAATACATGGCGAACAAAGACAAAGACGAGCCCCCGATCGGAAGCACCGCGCTCGTTCAGTCGTGCGCCCGCATGATGTCGGCGGCATGGCTCACGAGGGAGATAACGGAAACATCGACCGCCCCGCCCAAGAGCATCAGCGGAACCGCCTATGCGTTGCGCTACACCATCGCTTCGGACATGGGGATGGGGTTCGAGCTGGCACTCAAGGCCCTGATCCAGAATCTACCGTTGTCCCACCCCGTACAGGTACCCGAAGACCACAATCTAAGGTTGTCTTGGTCCCGCGTCCCCTGTGACGTCCGTGACGAGATCGACGCTGCCGTCGAGCGATACATGTGCTCGCAATTCGGGCGGGAACTCAAGGGTAGGGTGTTGCCCTTCGCCAAGTACCTGCGCAAACACAACGGTTTCCTGAACGAGACCGTTCGCAACAGGTACGCCCTTCAGGAAAAGAAAGGGGCGTGGCGCTCGGCCGAGATGCTGACCGCGTGGCGAGCGGTCGGGGCATGGATCACCTGCTCGGACCCGTACCAGGGACGCGACTGGGCGGACGGCATCGGCACGCTGGCGTCGTACTGGTACGTGATCATGAGAAAGGTCCTGGACACCCGGTGGCCGGAACCTTGCGCAGACAAGGAACAGGCTCTGGACCTAGCCGTCAGGGCGGCCAATCAACTGCTTGGGCATCGGTACCTGCCAAGACCGCAAGCGGCGATCGGAAACAGGCAGGGCGACGGTTGGCTCGGTCGCGTCGAGGAGCAGTAGCGGTTGCCAGGATCGAGCACCGTTCCTACTGAACCGGCCGTTCTGCGCGGTGCTTCTACGAAGGCTAGGCTAGCGCAACGTGTCGACCTCGATCCCGATCCGGCAGTGGTCGCTCGGCCCCCATTCCTCCGGCTCGTTCAACGCGCGGGCCGACACGCACTCGTGGAAACCGCGGGAGGCGAAGACGTAGTCGAGCTGGTTCGCGGCAGTCGCCGGCCTCTGGCGAGTGGTGTGGTAGGTAGGCACGTTCGCGGTGTCCACCGGCAACCCGGAAGGCGTCGGTTCGGCTCGTCTGCCGGCTGGGTAGTCCGGACCGAGCGAGACGAACCCCAAGGCTTCGAACCGGGCGAAGACGCTGCGGTCGCGCGCGGGGAGCGCCAGACGGTTGGCATCGGTCGCGCCGCGGATCGTGTTGAAGTCGCCGGCGACTAGAATGCGGTGCGTCGAGGGGTCGATATGACCGATGAACGTGCTCAGGTCGGAAATCGCGCGGTGCGCCATGGCGTCGGCGTATCCGACTCCCCAGTTCGTGGGGGTGGACGGGTGGGGCTTCTCCCAACGGGCGTAGACCGAGACCGCGACGAACGGATGGCCGACTCCTGGCACGACCTGGGCCGCAGCCAAGGTTCCGGGTGCGCTCACGGCGATTTCGTCGGAGGCAGGCCTGCGACCTTGCGGAATGTTCCGAAACGGAACCAGCGTGACGCGGTCCGAGAGCCGAACGACACCCGCACCGCGGTCGTAGTGCTCTCGCTCCCACGCTTCAGGCGAAACGCGCACTTCCTGAAGAAGGGCCACATCGACGTTCGATTTCCGAAGCGCACGGATGGCCTCGGTTCGCAGTCCGATGTTCCAGCTAACCAAACGAAGCACTGTCGACGCTTGCTCGTTCCCTAGGCTTGTTTGAGGTGTCCGAGTATCGTAGTCGAACGTTCAGGCATGCCTTGCGCTCAATTCTGCGCATTCATAGAGAACCCGCCGACAAAGGCGATCCGGTGCCAACGGCCACGTTCGGTGCGACGCGGCTCCCGCCCAAACTGGTCAGGATCAACACCTGAACCGGGCAGGGGAGTCTCGGCCATGCTGAACGGCTCTGCCGGTGCCACGTCGGCATGGAGTACCGCTAGGTCCGGATGTTTCCGGCGCTCGGGAGGAGCGCCATACGGCAAAGGGCGGTCGCCGCGCGCGTCCTTGGCCCGTCATCGTGAAACGCGACCAAGAGTTGGGACGATGGCCCTACCACGGCGTCAGCGGCGGTCAGATAGTACTACCCCGGTGCACTTCGCGCTGCGTCAAGATCGTGGCGAAGGATCTACGGCAATATCGTCTCGACGAGAGGCTGTAGGAGCTTGTTCGGGAAGTAGAACAAGCGCTTGATCGACACGCGCGCATACGCAGGTCTTAGTAAAGGAGACCGCATCAGGGCTGCGCCCCGGCATCGAGAACCGTGTTCCTGACCAAGGAAAGGAACCGATCGCTCAAGGTGCCGCTGCGCCCGCGAATCAGCCCTTGCCCGTCGAGGAGCAAATAGGTGGGATAGCCACGCACGTCCAGAATCCGCGCAACGTCGCTCGCGTTGCCTACATGCCAGTTGGACCAGGGCATCGGTTCGTTCTTGTGAAACTCGGCCACCGTTTCGAGGTGCTCGTCAACGCTGATTGACAGCGTTGCGAACCGGTCTGCGGGAAGATCGGCGTTGAGTCGTCGGAGATCCGGTAGGCCTGCGATGCACGGTACGCACCACGTCGCCCAGAAGTCGACGAGAACAGTCTTTCCCGCAAAGTCGGATAGCTTCTCCTCCATGCCGTCGAGCCCTTTGCCCGCCACTTCTGGGATCTGGCCACCAACGGTCGCATGTTGGATGCTGTGGACCAGTTGCTCCTCAGCCTGCGCCAACGACGCAACGCCCGGACGGTTGCCCGGTCCGTAGCGCAAATTGAGTTTCACCTCCTCCACGCCCGCACTCAGATCAGTCGCCCACTTAAGCGCGGACCGTCTCGTGGCTTCGCGATCCTCCTGGGTAGTCCGGGGGGCGTTGATGGAACGCTTCAATGCCTGAGCAAGATAGTAACGAGCGATGCCGCGCACAGCGGGATCGGCACTTTCGACGGCCATGGTTTCGTAGAACCGGTTCACCGCCGCCGCCGCGTCGCTCGAAGTGCGACCGCAGGATTCCAAAAAGAGCAGTATAGCTGGCCAGTCGTCGTACTCGGGAAAGCGCGCCCGCAGGGTCTCCGCCCCTAGGATCACGTACCGGGTTTGGCATCGGACCATGTTGTACATGCTGACGAGGAGTTCCGCCGCCTCGCGGGTCTTCGGGTGGCCGTCCACCTTCAGGATGGCGATCGCCGCCGCGATGGGCCGGTAGTGCAGTGCGTCGATGCGGCGCAACTTCTCGTGGTCCGAGAGGTCTTCCGCCGCTATCTCCGACATGCCCTCGCCCACCGTTGCGAGGAACGCCTCCAGGACGGACCAGTCGGGTCCAACGTGGGCTGCCAAGGCCTGTTCGCCAGCGATAACGTCCGCCTCGCCGGTCGGGGACACGCCGGGCGGGTACGCCATGAGGAACATGGCTGCGTCGGTCGTCTTCGGATGATCCGGCGTCGCAATGATGGCCTTTGCGGCGGCGACGGCACCCGTTATCTCCGGATGCGCTCCCTCTTTGGCGTTCCGACGCCAAGCTCTCTCCTCGTCCAGGTAGGACTGTACGGTTCGCCAGTCGTGTTGTGCAGCGCCGGCGATGGTGTCGACGGCACCCAAGGTTGCGAAGAGGCAGACCAAAAACAGTGCAGCCCCGACTAGTGTTGGCCGAGGCCCGGTTGTTCTTGGGGGCATTTGCACGACGGCTTGTAGGTTGACGTTCACCAGGATATTGAAGTGGTCGGGCAGATTTGGACAGTATCATGAGTGAGTTCCCACGGACAGGAGGCTGCCAAACCAGAACTACAGCGGCAGGGCGAACCTTCCGGAGACAAACACCATTGAGGAATGCATCGAGTTCTGGTCAAACGAAGCATGCATAATTGCCCCGACGACTACAGCCATCTGCAGCTGCACCACTGCCACATCGTCAACATCCGCGGCAACAGTTACCGCATGCGCGACCACCAGGACCTGCTCCAGCCCCGGGGTCCACGACGTCCGCGAGGGGGGCGCGGCATGACCGCCGCGCGCGCTGTACTTCGCTCGCTACTCGCTCCGTACAGCGCGCGAACGCCGTGCGGGTTGTCCGGACGCCGTCAGAACCGCCCGGGTGACGTCCCCGGAAGTGTGCAGTTTTCAGTTGTCAGATGGAGAGCGCCCTTCCGAGTGGACAGGTTACGTGACAGGGTTGGTCGGTTATCGGAGGGAGCAATCCATGGCCAAACACCGCACCTAGAGCATGGATTTCAAGCGCCAGGTCGCGGGAGGCGGGCGAGTTCAGCGACGAAGCGGAAGCGGCGGACCTGCTGCAAGAATACGAGGCCCGGATCGCTGTGCTCGAGCGCTTGGTTGGTCGGCAGGCGGTGGAGATCGAGTTCCTAAAGGGGGCACGGAAAAAGCACAGTACCAGCGAGAAACGGGACTACGTCCGTCGTTTGTCGGCCCGACAGCATGTCCGTCGCCCAAGGGTGCCGGCGCTGGACGCGGCCGTCCGGTCCCGGTGCCCCGGTGTCGGGTGCGTCCACCACTCCGACCGTGGGGCGCAGTACGCATCCAAGCACTACCGCGCGACGCTCACCCAACACGGCCTCGTCGGCCCGATGAGTCGTCACGGCAACCCGTTCGACAACGCCAAGGCCGAGAGCCTGATCAAGACGCTCAAGGTAGCCGGTGTACCTGATGGACTATGAGGACTTCGACGATGTCTGCGCAGACTTGCCGAGGTACATCGACACGTACAACACCCGTAGACTGCACTCCGCGCTGGGTATCTCAGCCCGGTCCAGTTCGAGGAGCAACACAAGGTCGCCCTGTCAAAGCAGGCTTCCGAAACTGTCCACCCCTAGGGGCGCACTCCAAGAAATGTGCAGTTTTCAGTTGCCATTGACAGCAGGTGCCGAATCGTAGGGTAGAGCCATCTTTGAGGTGCCCTTACGCGGCGTGGCCGGAGGGGACTCCGGCAGACCGGGAAACCGAACGGCGGGCGCAAATCCTGCGTACGGGCGCGGCGGCCAGGCATGGCCATCGACGCCCGGGTGCCTTTCCGGCATGCAGGCGCATTCCGGAGTTCGCGGGGGAGATGCACCGGCATTTGGCAAAGTGCCCGCTGGCGAGACGGAAACCGTTGAAACCCATCGCGCCGCTCGCCACAGTAGCGTCTGTCCGCGCGGGTTCTCGGCTCGGTTCGCTGCTTCCCTCAGCTGCCGGGCGCCGTGCGCGGGGGTTCGCGGCTGACGCCATCGTTGATGCTCCAGGCGCTGGCGTAGAGGTCCAGTCCGAGTTTGCGCGCCACCGCCAGGGATTCCCTGTTATCCCACGACGTGCTGTACAGAGGCGTCCTTCCGGACGCTCGCACGGCGAGCGCCCAAGCAGAAGTCACGCGCGCGGCAAGTCCGCGACCACGAAACTCCGACGCCGTCTCCAGCCCGGCCTCGGCGGCCTGCGCGGAACTCCTGGCGCAGCAGCACACGCTGACGGCGCTTCCGTCCTGTTCGACGGCCGCAATCGGCATGCGGCCGGCCACCTCATCCTCACGCCAGTCCGGGAAGTGCGTGAGCAGTCCATCGACTCGTCGACGAAGACGACGCCGGCTTGTTCCGTGACAGAAGCGGGGAAGTGGAACGCCGGTCCGCTCACCACCTCCCCCTCGACGAGAGATCGGTAGCGGCGTTCATGCACGGGAGGCGCACGGAACTCGGTGCCGGCCGGCTCAGCCCGGGCCAAGTTCGCCAACTCAAGTGCAATGTGGGTGGGCGTATCGCGACGTACTGCCCACGCGCAGTCGACGCGGCCCCGCGCGAGCCAGAACACCGGGCCGCGCGTGGCTGACGGTTCGCGCGTACATGCGATCCGTCCCTCGGCGTCCAACTGGAACAACGTCTGCATGTGCAACTGCGGGGTGGCCATCCGCTCATTCTGACGGGTTCTCCACCGCGCTCCAATCCCTCCGCGCGGCGGCGCCAGGAGTGTGCGCGGCAAGGAAACCTCCGGGGACATACACGATGCATGTCACCCGCACGTGGGCGCTTGGGGGGTTCGACTTCTGCTATTGATTCATTCTGCGGATAGTGTGGCGGGGCGATACTCGTGAACACGGCGTGGAATTGACGACAAAGGAGCAAGACGATGTGACGGCCAGCCATCAACAGCACGCACAGCCTAACCTTGACGACGAACCATCCAGGCGGCATAAGAGCGGCTGCATTGTCAGGCGACGGACGAGGAGCCTCCGATTAAGCCATCGCGCGGACTGGGAAGAGTATGAGGCGGCAGGCGTCGGCAAGATGGAGTTGACCGACGGGAGGCGGTTAGAGTTCTCTCAGGGTTGGCCGGTGCACTTCCACAGGTCTGCGGCTTGACGATGAGATTGGTCAGGCGGCTGAGATACGAGGTTTGCGTGGGCTCGGACGGTCACAGCGAGGTATTTGTCGTGAGACACCTCAAGACGTGCGAACGGGTTGGCGCTTTTTGCAAGGCCGACGCGCCTCCGGACCGGTTGGGAGGGCCGGCTAGGCAGAAGCCACCTTCGCGCGGGCAAGGGTCGGGCTTTTAGCCTCGGATTGACGGACAGCCTCGCTAGACGGACATCCGAAGGTGGTCGGTATGGGGAAGCACCGGGGAGGCGAATCAGTCTGTAGACCCTAGTGATCTGGCTGTTTGTTCGTGGGATTGGACGTGAGCTGCATGCGGGGTCGTAACTTGCGTCCCGGCTTCGGTCTGGCATATTTCTGCACGGTGAGACACATTCGCGAATACACCGAGGATTGGGCAAACGGCTTCAGGGAGATCGCCCGGATCCTGTACGCGATCCTGCCCCGCGGCTGCCGGGTTCACCACGTCGGAAGTACGTCCGTGCCCGGCATGCCCGCGAAGGACATCATCGACATCGACATAGAGTATCCCCAAGATTCGATGCGCGAGGTGATCGAACGGCTGTCCGAGGCAGGCTACGACCATCGGGGAAACCGCGGGGTCCCGATGCGGGAAGCCTTCGCGCCACGAGACGGTACCCACATGGCGCCTTTGAGCACACATCATCTCTACGCCTGCGAGTCCGGTTCTTCGCCGTTGCGCGACCACCTCGCGTTCCGAGACTACCTGTTGGCGCATCCCGAGCGGGCTTGCTGGTTGGCCGCCGAAAAGCGACGTGCAGACAGCGTTTCTCCCACACGCACCGCATACATCGACGCCAAAGCTGCTGCGTATGAGGAAGTCCTTGCGGAGGCCGTGTCGTGGTGGCGTTTAGGGTGTCGACGGGGCTAACGTCGCTGGTCGCATTGCCAAGAGGTCGGGTGCTACGTTCACGTCCGACCCAGGGCTCCAGCGCGGCCACCAGGCTGACCAAGTCGAGGCAAACAGGTTAGTGTGGAGCATGTCAGGGACGCGCCTAGGCCGGTGCTAAACGGATTCATAGGAGAGCGAGTGGTACAACGCTCGATGAACGCGGACGCTGGTCGCGGAGTCAGCGCCGCTTTCACCACGGAAACGAGGTTGTCGGATGACTAGGCACATAGGTGCCAAAACGCACACGGGTGTCAAAGAAAGGAAACCGTTGGGATGCAGGAATTGCGAGAGCTGGGCGAGGAGAAGGTGCAGTGCGGAGCCGAGACGACTGGGGCGACTTCCGCCCTTGTACATGTGCCCATTTTTTTCTCGGCCTGCGTTCCATGCAGTTGATCATGGTCTACGCGGGGGCGAAACCTTGGCCCGACAGCGTTGCAGGGCAGTCGGGAATTGGTTGAAGCCGGCGTTGAAAGCGGGCCGCTTCCCGATGAATTGGATCGGGTAGCGTTTGATGTCCCACTAGGATCATCGGAACGCACGCCTTGGCGTGAACGAGACAGTTTCGGTTGCCTTAGCTGTGGGGTTTGCTTGACGCTGCTTGCTCGCCGCGAGGATTCATAGAAAGGAGGTGCTCACGATGCGGCATGAGATTCGGTCGGACGATGCCCAAAGAAAGCACATTTATGATCTCTTGAGATCGGGCGACCCAGAACAATCAGGTGCCAAGGCCTTTAGGTTGGCCGTTGCTGGTCGCTCTGGCGTGAAGACGCCGCCCGGCTTCGTTCTTGAAAAGGAAGCCGTCGAAGCTCTACAAGCTGGGGAGGCGGCAATCGTGCGTGCGATCCATCAAGCGTTTGACACTCGGATGTTCGAGTCAGTGGCCGTTCGTAGCTCAGCTTCTGTGGAAGATAGCGCCGATCAGTCCTTTGCGGGAGTGTTTCGCTCAATACTGGACGTACAACGTAGCGACCTGTGCCGTGCGATCCTCGAGGTCTCCCGCAGCGGACGCGACTTGGGCCATGAGCAACACGGTAGCAATGTGGCATCCGGTGCATTGATCCCCGTTGTTGTTCAGGCAATGGTGAAGGGCAATTTAGGGGGAGTTGCTTTTAGCTGCGATCCCGTAACCGGGAGTGCCAATGGCATTGTGGAATACTCTTCCAAGGGCGCTGTCGCTGTAACGAGTGGTTCCGGGCCGACTCACAGGGCCACTGCGGAACGGCAAGGGGACGGCACATATAAGGTACAGGGAACGGAACGTGGTGATACTGATCCGTGTATGAGTCGCGTAGCCGAGCTGGTTGCGCTTCTCAGGAATCTATTTGAGGAGGAAGTCGACGTCGAGTGGACTGTAGACCAAAACGAGATGGTGGTGCTGCTTCAGGTTAGGCCGATCATATTGCCTACGCCACCGCCAGATCGACAGAAGCATGATTTTCGTAGACCCGTGGAAGTGAGCGGCACGTCATTGAGTCCTGGGCGAGTGGTCGGCCGAGCCATGAAACTGGACATGGATTCGGACCCGAAGGAACCAGACTTCCGAATCACAGCAGGCGACATTGTCGTCGCACATTCGTTGCGCCTAGACCAGCTCGCATTGCTCAGGGAAGCGGCCGGACTTGTACTGTCGGATCCCAGCCTCCTATCGCATGTCGCAATTAGGGCAAGAGAAATGTCTATCCCGGCCGTAGGGGGCGTCCCGCCGTTGGTTGGGCAAGTTCCTGAAGGCTGCACCCTAGAAGTTGACGGAACCGCAGGAGTCGTGCGTTTCGAGCACGCGGAGCCGAAGGCTTTTGCTCCGGAACAACCACCACACGTCTTCTTTGATCCTTGGGAATTGACTGCAGTCGAAAGAGGATTGGTCAGATTCGTCGCTTCGATCTCCACTCGTCGAACGTGGATCTATTGCGAAGCACCCTTTAGTCCTACCCACCGAGATGCTGTTCTTGAGATTCTAGAATCTATGGGCTTGGACACCAATCGAGTTGTGTTTGACTACCGCACGTTATGGCCATCCGAAAACAGTCCTTCGATAGTATTCTCGCAATACACGTCATGGCAAAAAGTGAATGGCGTTTCTAGGGCAAAGCCGTTTGTTGATGCCGCGATAGTCGCATGTAACGAATACGACACCGAGAGGATACGCGAGCTTTGTTCCGACATAGTAGCTAGCGCCACGAGTGCACTCGTCAAGTCGATCATGTTCGTGGAAGCCGTGGAAAACGGTGACATCGACAAGTCCGAGATCGCGGCTATGTACATGGATGAGGTTCGCCTCCTCTTTGGGGAACTCCTTGGTACGGTTATTCTCGACGTTCTGTGCGCCCGTAGTCTCGCATCACTCGACACTCCGAGCGATGCAGCCGCCACCTTCCTCGAAGGCGTCAGCCGTATCAAGAACCATGAATTGACCGCTCCGGATTCGAACGGTCGTATGTTGACGGAGTTCGATGTAGTTGATCGTTTTTACCGCTCGCCATCTCTAAGGACCTTCGCCGAGTCATATCGATGGTGATCAAGAAGCGCCGATACGGAACGAGCTGAAACAAGCGTCCCCGTCACCACCGTTGGTCGGGGTGGTCCGGGACCGGGTGTCAACATTGGCGCGACAAATCGCGAGTGCGGTGGATGGAACCTTCACTTGGATAATCGTGCTGCTTCGGCATTGACCGCGTTCCGCTTAGCCGGGGTGCGCCTTTACATTCAAACGTGAAAGCCGCTCCAGGTCCGCAGCGACCAGGAGCAGGTTGATTTGATGTTCTGGTATTCGAAGAGCGTCACGGAGACCCCGGAAGGCCGCAGCTGTGTACGGTTGATGCAACCACGCGATGGAGAGATTGAGGCGCTGGGGGCACCTTGGATGTGCTCTTCGATGGGATCAAGAAACTAAGGGTGTTCGATACGGTGCGGACTGCAAGGCACGGGCATCTCCGAGCCGTCGCGCAGTTGGAACCGGATGGCCTCGCCTGCCGCACAACGCGCCTTGAAGGTGTCCAACCATGCGGTCGGTTCGCCGAACGGGTGGGACTCGACACCCGTCACTTCGGCTCGGTCGATCAGTCCACCCGAGCAATCCGATGCGTCGAGGGTGATCGAATCCCCGTGGTTCCAGAAGCCGGAAGCGCCGCTGCAATGCGAGGTGACCAGCTGAAACACGAGATCGAACGCCTCGCCCGCCGCCAGGACCTCCGGGGGTAGCGAAATGTCGATGCCTGGAACGGACCTGCGTAGCATCGCGGTGACATGGTCCCATCTCTCGAGCCCGGGCGTGTCGATTATCAAGTTGGCGATGCGCGTTAGTTCCGCGCCGGCACCGTGTGTCTCCGCCACGTCGAAGAACTCATCCGTCGTCCATGCGCTCCCATGCAAACCGCTGGGGTCGAGCATTGCCCCCCAGATCGCGGCAATGGCGCCGTCGGGAACCTCCGACAGCAGGGCCGCCGTGGCGACCAGGAAGTGACCACACGCGTAGGGCGCGTCCCCCATGTGCCCGGTACCGTCGCGCACCAGCGGTTCGTCCAACAACGCCGTGAGGCAATCCCTGCCCAGCTCCTCCACGGTAGGTTGGGCGTCGGCGTCCTCGACCGCCCCCAAACGGGCGGCGAAGTACTCTGCCGAACCCTCCCACAGCCACGCCGACCGGTGTTGATCATCGTTCGGGGAATGATGAACGCCTTGGAAGAAGTGGAATGTCTCGTGTCGGATGAACCTGCCGATGCCTGCGCGTTGTTGGCCCGCGTCGAGGTTGGTCCGCAGCCAGTCGCCCGTTAGGTACACGGCGAGAGCGTTGCCGAGCACTGTGCCTCGGTATGCACGGTCGGGGCTGTCCGTATCGTCGAGGGCAAGGTAGATGCGTGGCGGCAGGGGAGGCGGTTCGGCGAACCCCGCGTAGTAGTCGGCGGCGGACGAGAACAGGGTCGACACGACATCGAGGACCGGGGCGGCGATCGCGTCCGGGGCGACGATGACGACGTTCCGATCCGGGTGGACCGCGGCATCCGGACCGACGTAGGCGAATCCGGTTCGGTCGGTCACCACCGCCGGCGTGGCGTCCAGGCGTGTCTGAACATGGTCGGTGACCAATGTGGCGCCGGGCGCGACGACCCGCAATTCGTGGTCGAAACGCGCTGAGTCGGGCAGCAGGTACGCGATGTTGACGACGGCGCCGCCGCCCAGAACGTACACGCCGGGGTTGACCCGGTCGAACTGGCGTTCGTCTGGCCTGATCGCGAAGCGCATCTGGTCGATCGGCCCGCGCGTCGATGCCGCGGTATCGCCGCGCATTTCGACGCCGTCCGTCAGGGGCGTCCAGTAGCTCCGGATCGGCCCGGCGTCGGTCTCGAAAGACAGCACGTCGACGGGGTCGGAGAACCGGTAGACAACTTTCAGGTTGCTCGAATGCGCGTCCCGCGAGAGGGTCAGCGAGACGTCGGTGGACGCGCAACCTGCACCCAGAGTTAGGAGCGCGGCGGCGAACAAGGATCTACCGCATCCGGGGATTTTCTTCCGCATGGAGGTTTACTCCTCTTCGACTTCGTGGCTAGGTGCCGTGACGGGATGGGCGGTGAGGCGTAGGGAGATGCTGCGTGGCCGGCCGCTCGGGTCGCGGTAGCCCACGTTCCAGCGCTGCTGTTCCGCATACGGTAGTCGACGGAAAGAGTTGATGACCGGTTGGCCGGATGGATCGACGATCAACGCGAGGTCGACGCCGTGTTCGCCGATGTCCTCGGGCATGAGGTTGAAGCGGTGGCCCCGCGACTCGAAACCCGCCCAATCGGACTCGTTGAGCAGCAGGCCGCTCGGAGCCGAGGCGCCCCGGCCATCGAGGAGGAGCTCGATGTCGAGTCGCGTTTGCCGTCCGTCGGGCATCGGCGGCAATGCGACCGCCGTCGCCAGCCAGCCCGGATCGTCGAGTAGGTCGGCGGGGGCGATGAGAATCCGGTCCGGCTCGATCCGGGTCGCGAGGGCCAGATGGGCGGCCACCGCCTCAATGACTTCGTTCCGCGTTCCGGAGGCGTCGAGCGCGTCCCACGGTGGTTTCCGAGTGGACGAGGAACCGCCTGCCGTCCGTCTGCGCCAAGTGCCGGATCGCCTGCAACCCCGGCATGTCGAAATGGACCTCGATCCGTTGACCATGCCCGTCGTCCACCAGGCGGACGCCGTCGCTCAGAAAGCGCGCGTACGGGTTCCGGGGCGGATCCGCCGTTACGTCGATGGCAAGCGCGGGTGTGAGGACTGCCGCCGCCGCGGCTGCGAGCCAGTGGCGCGCCTTCGCCGTCTTCGGCCTCATCAGGTTGCGCGCTCGGCGCAGGTTGAAGGACCCGTGCGAGATCATCGCCACTCCGGTCTCGCCGGGCAGGTCGCGGATCAGGGTTACCAGCGTCTCGCGATACGCTCCCCGGCCCAGAAGGGATGCACACTCCTCGTCGCAGGCCAACTCCATCTCCCGGCGTCCGACCCACGACCAAAACCACGCGAGCGGGTGCCACCACAACAGGCATCGGCACATGGTGAGTAGCATCTCCGCCTGCGGGTCCCGCCTGCGAACGTGGACCAGCTCGTGCGTCAGTACGCTGTCGAGGCGAGGGTCCTCGACAAGGCGCTCGCCGATCCAAAGCGTGGACGCCCGGCCCGGGATGCCGAACGCGGCGCGACTGGGTGTGGCGACCGCAACGTCGGAATCGGGGAGGATGCGTACCTCGCAGCGCGAGGCCGCACTCTCGATTCGGTCTCCCGTGGCGGCCCGCGCGAGCAGGTGATCGCCCGAGCGGGATGCGCGTCGCCACCAACGGAGCCGGATGCACTGCCTCCAGGCCATTGCTGCATACGCGACGACACCCGTGGCGAGCGAAACGGCCACGGCCCAAAGGAACACGTCTCCTCCGGGTAGCGATGCCGGCCCGGCGGCCGCGACCGTGGCCGTCGGAATCGGCGGAATGATGGGCAACGCGTCGGCCAACGTGGCGTTCGCCGACGCGCTGACCGTGACCGAGGGCAGAATCGACCAGGGTGCAACGCTCATGGCGAAGGCTGCCAGGGCGACCCGGTACCGCCACGGTGCGGGCGCGGTCCGTAGGCAGGCCATGACCGCAACGCCAACGAGGGACATCTGGGCCCCGACGATCAGGTAGTCAAGCATCGGATTCCCCACCGTCAGCCTGTCGGTCGGACAGCAAGTCCCGGAGGTGCTGGAGCTCCGTGGGGGTCAATGTCTCGTCGCGGAGCAGCTGGGTGAGCATCGGTCGCCGGTCCCCGGCGAACACGTGCGCCACGAAACGTTCGAGCATCGATTGCTGGACGGTGGCCCGCGAGACCGCGGCTTCGTAGAGGATCGCCCGCCCGTCCGCGCCGACACGCACGAGGCAGCCTTTCCTCTCAAGGCGGTCGAGGATCGTCTTCACAGTGGTGTACGCGACATTCCGCGAAGACGCGACACCGCAGTGGACGTCCGGCGCGGAGCATCGACCGCGCCGCCAGACCTGCTGCATCACGTCGAGTTCGAACTCCGAGAGTCTCATAAGGTGTCTTCTACATCCGTAGCAGTTATGTTCGACAAGTGTAGAAGTCGCCGCACGACGCGTCAAATCATCCCGAAGAGCACTGCGATCCGCGCCGTGGAGGTGCCCGGGTCGTCAACGTCGCTAGTCGGGCTTGGGCCTTGCTGGCAGTGTTGTGCGCGCCGACGGTCGCGGAAGAGTCGGGGCTGATGGTGCTGCAGGGCGACGTGTCCGCAGCGTACGTCAGCGGCGACTTCGTGGTGTTCGAGCGGGCTCGTGTCGGCACGGGCGCTGCGAGCCTGGTCGCTCCCGCGTCGAAGGGAGAAGAGGCGCCGACGTCTTCTAAACCGCAAGCCGTCGCCAGGGTGCCGATTGGCCCCGACGGCAAGTTCAAGTTGGAAGTCGAGGTCGACAAACCCCGGCCGGGCTACTTTGTCGTGCTCGACGCCGTGACGCACGACGGGCTGCGGATGAACCCGAGACAAGGCAACAACTTCATCCTCGAACCGAGCGAGCTCGTGTTGCGGCTGTCGAGTCCGGGGCGATTCGTGGTCGAGGGCGGCTACCACAACGACGCGGTCTACAAGGCTTGGCGCCAGTCGGACGAATACCTGGCGGCGCGATCGGACTTCGATGGTTTCGTCGCGGCGGCGGACGACGAATCCGAGGAGGACCGGCGACGCCGCGTGGACCGCCTGTGGAAAGCGCCGGAGACGCTCGTTCGGCTCGAGGCCGAAGGCATGGCCGAGGTCGCCACCACCCACTCCGACCCGTTCGTAAGGCGGTTGGCGATCGAGTCGGCACGGGTGGTTGGTCCTTGGATCCTCGAAGCGCTGCACCGACTGGCGAAACTGACACCTGGGGACCCGTGGGTGCGCGAGAGCCTCCCCCAGTATGAAGCGCTGTTCGAATACGCGGAAAAGCAGAAGGCCTTGGAGACTGGCGAGGACATCCTGGACTTGACGGGCGAAACCCTGGATGGACGCAAGGTGCGCTTGGGGGACGTGCGTGCCGACAGCCGGTACGTCCTGGTCGAGTTCTGGGCATCCTGGTGCGGTCCCTGCCGGATGGAGATCCCGCATACGAAGCAGGCCTGTGCGCGTTTCCGCGACAGGGGCTTCGAGATCGTCTCGTTCACCGTGGACAACGACCGGGAGGACGCGTCCGCTGAGGAGCAGCTCCCGTGGCTGGACCTGGGGATGGGATACGAGGCCGAAGCGCCGGTGGCCTACAACGTGGTGGGCGTGCCGAAGAACTATCTGGTGGATTCGCGGTCCGGCAAGATCGTGGCGAAGAATCTCCGGCAACACCGGCTCGACGAGAGACTGGAGGAACTGCTCGGCGAGTAGGACAAGCGGCTCAAGTCGCGTCGCGGAGGGGCGGTAGCGAGCGACGGGTTCTGTGGCCTCTATCGCGGCATGCGGCAGGCGGTGGCGCGGTCGCGGAACCACTGCGGCGTTCCTTGACGGGTGATCGGGTCTTGGCGGCGGTATGTGTCGGTTTTGTCGTACCTGGGACTAGCGAGCCCATGTTTGCTCACTCTCGAACGGCAACCTGTGCCCTCGAAGCAGTAGATCAACAAGCTCTTTGGCGCGGTCGTCGGGCCGGTAAGCCAATACGGCTCGGCACATTAGATAGAACTCCACCTGCGGGCACTGTTCGGCTTCCACGGTCGCCAGCCGGTTGTAGGTGGCGGTAAAGGTCTCCCACCCAGCGAGTTTTGCGTTTAGCCAAAGCCGAAAGAAGAACAACGCGATCGCAAAGACTCCATCCCCCCCGGTGACCTGTTCCCAGTCGAGCATGCCCGTTATCTCGAAACCGGTGGGGTCGGCGAGAAAATCCCGCAGATCCTGGTCGGCCTTTTGGAGGGACGGTATTGCTGGCGCGTTCAATGCGGGAAGGCGTGCGTCAAGGAAACGTCGCACTGCGATACCGTCGAGTGCACCGGTCCTGTGAGACGGTTTTCCGGCGACGTTCTGGAGTGCCTCCAATGTTTGAGTATAGAGCCATCCGGAATGCTGGCCTTCAGCCTTGGGAACGAGGGTGAGATGGTCCGGATGGTGAAATGTCGCCAGACAACTGGCTAGGCTGGCGCAGAGTTTCCGCAGCTCGTCATGTTCAGCGGAGGCGAGAACGGTTCGGAGTTGCGCTCCCGGAAGCCATTCCATGATCATCAGGGGCAAGCGACTGCCCTTGGTCGCGCAGCAATAGTGCTGCGGAATGGGGAGGTCCGCAATATCACGAAGCGCGTTCGCGACGTGCAGCTGGTGATTGAGAGTGTGGGGGTGTCTTTGGGTCACCTTGACGACGTATCTGCGTTCGCTGGAATAGGCAATCGCGTTCGGGTTGGCCGTATCGCCGTCGGCTACCGGCGCTAGGGAGTGACACGTCGGTAGACCGTTCGACGCCAATAGCAAGTTGGTTTCCTTGAGGAGGAAATCCAAATCGGGCATCGGACTGCGGCTCGGAGCTCTCATCTGTTCAGGTCACCGGTCGAGAATCAGTGGGCGGAAGCGAAGTTGCCGCTCTCAGGAGGACGATCACTGTTCGAGGACAGTCTACGCGTGATCGGGTTTTTGGGTCATGCTGCTGGCGAATCGACCACGTCTCGTTGTTCCAGTCTCGTCTCGTCGACTCGTCAAGGGGCGTCTGCGGGATGTGCAAGTTTCCGCCAGACAAGACCCTCGCTATTGGCTCGTGGACGCTCGCCAGAAAGTCTGGCCGACTACCAGCCTAGGCCGGCGTGTAGCATTCGCCGACTTCGAGTGGAGGGAAGCAAGGTCCATCAGCACGACGTCGCCGGCTTTACCAACGAATGGCATGACGCGGAGCGGCAACCCCTCGGACGAAGCGCCGCAGGAGAGGAACCGATCTCGCGTGCCGGACTCGGGCTCGACCATCAGATCGCGGATCCACGGTTCAGCGGTCGAGAGCACCTTGCCGAGGCGACGCGACGAAACTTGCCCCGAACCGGCAAACGTCACAAGGCTGCGCGCGAGGCACGCGGAACCGGCGACGACCAGCGTGGGACCGCGGTGGTTCTCAACGTCGTCGAGCAGAAGGAACGCTCGAACGGCGGTACAGCGCTCGCCATGCACCGGCGCGTCCACATGCCAAGTATGGCTTCCACCGGGAACGCACCATGGATTGTCCTCCGGGAAGACCACCAGTGGAACTGCTCGGTGTCCCGATCCTTCGGCTGTTCCCGGACCGAGCACGTCATCGACGGCCGCACGAACCACTGGCGACAACATCGCGGCGAACGCATCCGATCGTGAGAGCTTCTGGAATCCGGTCGGTCGGGTCTCCTGCGGCCAGGTTTCCCGGCGGCCCTCGAAGATGCCGCGTTCGCTCGTCAGGAATTGCCACAAGCTTCTCCTCATGCCGGCGACCCGTGCGCTGTCGACGGCCTGCTTCAATCTGACGAAGCCGAACTTCGTGAATAACCGCCGCTGTGTCGGATCCAACATGATGCTCGGTCGCCGCAGCGCCAATCGGGGCATCAAACACTAGCCGAGCACCGTGCACAAGACGGGGGGGTGTTAACGGAAGGCGTTCTAACGTCGGGGCCGATCACGTCTTGCACTACGTTCGCTTCCGGGAAGGAGGCTTGAGGTCGACTCAAGGTGCCGACGACCGTAGGTCCACGGGCCGCTCTCAAGAGGTGGTGGCGAGAATCACGACGCGGACTTCAAAGTTCGAGCAGGAACTGCCGTGGGGAGCGACTTTCCCGGATCGGGACGCGGCGGTTGTCCTGGCCGGCTCTGGGAACACATACGGCCGGTTCCACGACGTGATGCTGCCCGCCATGAACCCGGAGAACCGCTCCGCTGCGACGCACACCGCAAGTACCTCGGCCTCGGACATGGCCGCGAGACACGGAGGTCGACCTGCATCGTGCCTCCGACGTCCCGGGCGCGCCGGACCCACGTCCGTGGCCTGCGGTCGCGCGCCGATTTCGCGATGGCGCAGAAATGCCAGACGCGCGCAGGGACTTCGTGCTGCGAAGGAGCCGGCGGGACCGGAACGCGGGACGGAGGTTCTGGGGTTGTTCCGGCTTCTCGTCGTGCCGGATGACGCGGGAGGCGTAGGCCGGAGCTTGGGGGAACTAGCCTCGCCCTAAAAATCATGCGGGGGAATGGACGTGGCGAAACATGAGCCCGCGAGCGACTTCCTCGGCAAGCGGCGGGACGGTGCCTGCACGCTGACGCACGCGAACATCGAGGAGATCCACGGGGTGCCGCTGCCGCCGAGCGCGAAAAGACACCGTGCCTGGTGGGGCAACGAAGCGGACGGGGAGCATGTGCAATGCGGGAGCTGGCTCGGCTCGGGGTGGGTGGTCGACGACGGCTGCCAGCCGGAACAGGGTGTGGTGCGATTCGTTCGCGCGAAGTGAGTGCAAGCACGCCGCCACGAACGGGGAAGCGCACGGAGCCGGAAGACTTGGTTGTCGTGACCAGCGTACAGCCGTTCCGAGCGGGCATCGTCTCGAATCGTGCTCGGCCGTGAAGCGCAGGTGGATCCTCAAGGACTCACGGAGTCTCGCGGTAGTAGCGCAATCGGGAAAAGTTGCAAATTCGTTGTAATGGCTCAAGTCGGATCGGCGCAACGTTGGTTGGGTGCAACGACAAAAAGAACCACAAAAACAATGCTTTATATTCACTTGCGACGTGGTGACTCGGAGCACGATCCGCAGGTGCTTCATGAAGTGCGACAGGGAGCCCAGGGTGGCGCGCGCGCGGGCCACCC
>VXPO01000029.1 GCA_009839505.1 Gammaproteobacteria bacterium | reverse complement strand
ACCGCAACTCTCCCCCAAAATTCCGCTGGCCGTCGGCGGTATCGCTCGTCCACGTTCCGGAAGGGGCAATTTTCGACGCCCGGATCCGCGTGGGTTCCTACCGATTCCCCGGCTAGGCGACGGTGGGTGTCCCCGCTTAGGCGCTAGCGACGGTGGGTGTCCCTGTCAGAAGTGCCCGGCTAGGCGACGGTGGGTGTCCCCGCTTAGGCCCGTCAGAAGTGTAGGCGGTCAGAAGTGCCGCTTAGGCGCTACCGACGGTGGGTGTCCCTGTCAGAAGTGTCCCTGTCAGAAGTGCGACACGCCGCCGTCGATGGCGATGGTGTCGCCCGTGTGGTAGCTGCTCTCGTCGCTTGCGAAATACACCGCGATGGCCTTGAAGTCCTCGGGCTGGCCCCAGCGGCGTTGGGGAATCCTCTTGATCACCCGCGTCTGGAACGCCTCCGTCTGGAACGCGCGTTCGGTCATCGCGGTCTCGATCCAGCCGGGAATGACGGCGTTGGCGCGGATGCCGTAGCGCGCCTGACCAACGGCCAAGGACTGGATCAGCGCGATGACGCCCGCCTTGGTCGCCGAGTAGTGTTCGCTACCCGCCGCCCCGAAGCGTGCCGTGCCACTGCTGGTGACCACCAGTGAACCGCCGCGGCCGCTCTCGCGCATGTGCTTGACCGCCTCGCGAAAGGTGAACATGACGCCGTCCATGTTGACCTTGAACACGCGGTGCCACTCCGCCTCCGTCATGGCGGCGAACTGTGCGCCACCGCCGCCCACGCCCGCGTTGGCGAAACAGGCGTCGACGTGTCCGAACACCGCGAGGGTCTCGGCGAACGCATCGACCACCTCCTCCTCGGCGCTGACGTCGCATTTGAGCGCCGCCACCCGGCCACCATAGCGTTCAAGGGTCTCCTTCGCCGCGGCGTTCTTGTCCTCGTTCGTGCCCCATATGCAAACGCCCGCCCCGTGTTCCGCCAAGCCTTCGGCGAAGCCCAGGCCAATGCCGCCGTTGCCGCCCGTCACCAGCGCGACCTTTCCCGTCAAATCGAACATACTGCCTCCGTTGGTTGCGCGCGAAGAATAACCGACGCAACCGCGTGCGTTGTGTCCGATCATCCGTTCTGGCAAGGGCGAAACCAAAACCTGGCAAGGGCGAAACCAAAACCTGGCAAGGGCGAAACCAAAACGCCGAACTACCACTTTTCGCCATCGCTCCCAGCCTAGCCACCCGCGCAGGAAGGCCCTTTTGATGGTAGAGTCCGCGACTGCCGAATCGGTTGGGAAACCATGGCCAGCAATAGCCGCGAAATGCGCGGAAGGCTCTTCATGCGATGGATCGCGCCCGCCGCGCTTTTACTGTCGGCGTTTGCGTTCTCCCACGCAACGCTAGCGGGCGAGGCCGAGGCCACCGCGCCAAGCCTCCCCGACCTGCCACCGAAGCTACGCGACAACTACGAGATCGACCGCCTGAAGCGGGAAATCGAGTTGAAGCAGCTGCAGATCCAGCTCGAACAGCTCCAAGGCCCCCAGGACTCGACCCTGGAACGCCGCATCAACCAAGCCGCGGATCTCGAAAAGCTCCTCGAGGCCAAGAAGCGGATACACGAACTGCTCATCGACTCGCCGGAGTACGCGCCTCTGGTCGAGCAGATTCTCGGTGTCGACCCGACGCCGCCCGTCTGCGCCTGCCTCAACGAGGTACGGGTGCACTCGCTCCCCCAGCCCCCGAACGAACCGGACCGCGCGGAGTTGTCTCTCGGCGGCAGGGCACATAGCGACGTCGGGGTCGGGGGAAGCATTGGCAACACGGCGTGCCAACTCCAGGCGGTCACCGCCGACACGGCGACGATTGGCTGCCAAGGCAACCAGCGCATCCTGCGGTACTACCTTCCGTTGGACGCGGGAACGCGCTAGCACCGCTACCGAACGCCGCATCCAGTTCGGAATCGGAATGGCAGCAGCCGAGTCATCGCCATGAGCGAGACCGCCCAGCCGCAAAGGCCACTGACCGCCACGCGGCCGATCACCGCGCGACGTAGGTCCCGCGGCCTCGGCGCACTGCTCGACCGGCTCACCTCGAAACGGTCCAAGCCCTCCACCGAGGACGGCGAATCCGCCAGCCCGACGTTGGATACGGAAGGCGGCGCGCCAGGGACATCGGGCGAGTCGGAGCCGGCCCGCATTCGCCGCCTGGCGAAATTGTGGAACACGCATCCGATCCTGGAAGAGGCGGACCTCATGTACCAGGATCTGAAACCCATCACGCAGACGGCCGTGCGCGACTGGGTCAAGCGAACCTGCGGCGACCGGGCAGCCGTCCGGATTCGCCAGGGCGACGAAGGGGTCGAAGCCTGCTGGATCATCACCGACGACCCCAACAGCGCCGAAGTCGAAGCCGCCACCTCGCTGCTGGCTCTCAAGGGCTGGCCCGTGGAGGTCCACCCAGCAGTACCCCGCCTCGTGGCGAAGGCCAGCAATCCCGACCAGACGCTGACCGAGACCGAAGTGCAGGCCAAACTGCGCGAACTGCTGAAGATGGCCCTGGCCCTCGACGCGTCCGACATACACTTCGAGATGCGCGAGCCGGACACGGCGGCCGTGCGCTTCCGGGTCGACGGCGAGATGCGGGAAATCACCGGTGAGGGCCGTCCCCTCGTCACGGTGCCGATCATTAGGCAGCTCGGCAACTACATGTTCACGCGTCTCGCGAAGCGCGGTTCCCGCCAGTTCACCACCACCGAACCGCTGAACGCTTCCGCCCAGACCAAGGTGGACGACCAGACGGTGGCGCTCAGGTTCGCGACCGCACCGGAGATTCGCGGCGTGGACATCTACATCCGCGTCTGGAAGCCGGATCAGAAGCCCCTGCAACTGCATGAGTTGGGCTACCGGCCCTCTCAGCTGCGCGAGCTCTCCGAGGCGATCCGCAAGCCCTACGGGGTCATCGTCTTCTCCGGGCCGACGGGTTCGGGCAAGAGTTCGTCGCTGACCGCTCTGCTGGACGGGTTCACGCCGTCGGAGAAGGCGAGGCGCAAGATCATCTCCCTCGAAGAGCCCGTCGAACGGGAACTCAGGCACGTCACCCACGTCTCGGTCAGCGGCCTCGTCGAACACGCCGGCTGGAAGGCTCTGCTAGGCGGCCTCAACCGCTGGGACTCGAACATCAATGTGCTCGGGGAGATCAAGGACGGGGATACGGCCGACGCCATCCAGGATCTCGCGACCGCCGGCAAGCTGACCCTGACGACCCTGCACGCCGCCAACGTGCTGTCGATCCCGACGCGCATGGAGGATCTCGGCGTCGAGCACGAGATGCTCTACGATCCCAACTTCCTCGTGCTAATGGTCAACCAGCGCCTAGTGCCGAAACTGTGCACGCGGTGCAAGCGGCCGCTCAGGCAGATTCGCCAGGATCCCAAGCACGGCATGCACAGTGGCACGGAGGCTGGTGCCGACGAAGGGCGCGTCGGCGAGGACGAATCCTCTGCCATCAAGCGGCTCTCGGGTCTCTTCCCGAGGGATCCCGAGGTCAGCCTGCGCGGTGTCGATGCAAGCTGCGACGGCTGCCAGGGGACGGGCATCACTGGACGGGTCCTGGTCGCTGAGGTGGTGGTTGTCGACGACCAGGCCCGCGAGTTCATCCGGCACAGACGCTGGGACGCGTGGCGGGAAGCGCTCCGCAAGGAGGAGTGGCCGTCCATCCGCGACCATGCGATGGAGTACGTCCGCGCCGGCCTGGTTGATCCCCGAGATGTCGAAGAGACTGTCTGTCCGCTCGACGAGGACGAATACGCCCACTCCTACGCGGAAGACGCCGAGCCCGTCACCGAGCCGGACGAGGAGAACGAGGCGTGATCCTCAGTCAGCCAATGCAGTCGCTGGCGGGCGTCGAGGAAGCGTTCCTCCGCTGGCAGTTCCGCCTGTCCATCGCACGGCAGATCGACTTTCTCGACAGCATGGTCCGGCTGTTGAGCGACGGTCTGCCCCTGCACGTGGTGCTGGGACACATCCACGACGTCGGCGAACCGCTGGACCGTGCGGTGGCCGGCGTTCTGTTGCGCAAACTGGACGAAGGCTCCCCGGTGGACGAGGCCATGGAGTCCATGTTCCGCTTCGATCTGGCCGCCGCGATCGGTGCCGCGCGGGAGAGCGGCGACCTGTCGGAGACGGGGTTGCCGGTGCTCGAACGCCTGCGCGACCAGCAAGCAGCCCGCCGCGGCGTGATCGCGCAGCTCGGCAGACCGCTCCTCTACATCGCCGTTGCCGCGACCTTGTACGCACTGTTCTCTGCTCACGTCTGGCCCAAGTTCACGGAAGCCGACCAGGACTTCGCGCTCCATCCGCTGGCCGAGGTCCTGGACCAAGTGGGCACGTTCATCGGCTCATACTGGCACGTCGCGGCCGGTACGATGCTGGTCTTGCTCGTCGTCGTCCGCTACCTGCTTCGAAACTGGACAGGAATCACCCGGCGCGGGTTGGATCGCCTTTTCCCGATGACCCTCTACCGAGGGGTTCACGCTGCCAACACACTGGAGAGCATTGGCACATTGCTGGCGGCCGGCCACGAGCCCCGCACCGCGATCGGCGCCCTGGAGACCCACGCCACGCCCTGGCTGCGCATGTACCTGGATCGCATGAGACGGCGTCTGGACGAAGGTGCCGACCTTTCCGGCATGCTGGATGTCGGCTTGTTGATGCGGCGCGACATGGCTAGGCTCCATCTGCTGGCAGACTTCCGGGATCTGCGGACCACCATCGCTCTCACCGGCCTGGCGGCGCGCAATCTCGTACTGGCGCAGGTGAGGCGGGTCACAAGGATGCTCGAGTCGCTCGGCATCGCGGTCGTCGCGCTGTCGCTGGTCGCCCAGATCGGCGCAATCTACCTGACCGCCCTGGAGATTCAGCAAGAGGTCGTCAAGGTTCAAGACGAGCAGAGGTGATCCGCGACGAACAACGCCGAGCGGATCAACAAGGTTCAAACATCGAGAGAGGTTCCACAATGTCCACTGCAACACCAATCCGCCATCGCCGACGCAAGGGCGTGACGCTGATCGAGCTCGCGTTCGTGATCGCGATCATCGCCATTCTCGTGGTCGCGGCGCTCGCCGTATACCGCGCCGTGTCGCAAACACTCAGCATCAACAGCGCGATCCGCGACGTGGCGACCATCCGCCAGGCGATGAAGAACTTCGCCGGCGACGACCAGATCTGCTGCGGCGAAGACACCGCCAACCTGACCCAGTGGTTCCAGATTCGGGGCTTCCTGTCCGGGGCAATCCGGGACGAAGCGATCCAAAACGGCACCTCGGCCACGCTCTCCGGCGTGAACCCGTGGCAGGGCGACTACTCCTTCAGCGTCGATGAGGATCTGCCCTATCAGTTCCAGCTGCAGATCACCGAGGTGGATGCGGAAATGCTCGACACGCTCAGGCGGAAGCTGGCGGATGGCGCCGAGGGCGAACCCAACGTCTCCGAGGGCGACGATTCCGGGCAGATCACGGTGGTCTACCCGCTATAGCGAGCGAACGGCCTGAACGATGCTGCATCGTCCACCCCATCCGCGAGTCGGTCCGGCGCGCACCGCGGGCGTGACGCTCCTTGAGATCGCCTTAGCGCTGGCGTTCGCCGCCGTCGCGAGCGCCATTGCCCTGACCTTCGGCTTGAACCTCGTTCGCGGTATCGACGTGGACACGCAGTCGGCGAGGACCGAGTCGGAGGTCACGCGGCTGAAGAGTGCCATCGTGAGCTGGTACCGGGGCTCGTACTGCCGCCCCGGGCGGCCGGTTTACCCTTCTCCACCCGTGGAGGCTCCCCAGTTTCCCTTGGTGGGAGCGGACGTGGATCTGGACGAACATCGACTGACCGGCGTGGAACTGCCGGTGCTGGGCATCGAGGAAGGCGCCTACGACTGGGAGATCGACCTCGATGCCGACAACATCGTCCAGTTCCGCGTGTTCTGGCACTACCCGTCCCGGTTCGACGACCGGATCGCCGTGATGGCCCGTCGTTTCGGCGGCTACTGCGACGACGATGATGACGCGGAGACAGAAGAGCCTTGCGACGCCGAGCCCGCCGGAGAGCGCGTGGTGCTGCCCTTGTCCCCTAGCCTGGGTCCGGTGAACGATCCGACGCGCCGGCAGCGGATGGAAGCGTGGGCGAGTGTCTTCGGCGTCGAATGCGATGCGAACGACGACGGTCGGCTCGATGCGTTCTGCGACTGCGGCCACCACCCATGCAGCCGTGACGGCCGCATCGGACCCTTGGATGTCAACGGCGACGGCGTTGACGACACGGGCGCCTACGACGGCAACCTGGACGGCCGGCTCGACTTTGACCTGAACGGGGACCTTGCCGTGGACTACCGGGACTGGGACGCGCTCGGCTGCTAGCGATGATGATGCGGCAAAGACCTTCGAGACCCAAGCGGCGGAGCGGCGAGGCTGCGAGGAGCAAGGCCACCCGTGGCTATACGCTGATCGAGCTCGCCCTAGTCGTCGGTGTGCTCGGTCTGCTAGCCATCGCCATCACCGACTTCTATCTCGGCCAACTCAATCAGGATCGCGCCAATCGGCGTATCGACGGGACGGTGCGCGACGTGCACACGATCCTCGACGCCTCGGTGCAGTGGAAGGAGACCAACGTGTTCGGCCACTGGCCTAGCGACATTCACGAGATTCTCACCGATCCACTGGTCGACGACGGCAATCTGCCCTTCATCCCGCAGGTCCGGTACTTCGAGTGTCCCATGGGTTGCGGCGACTACGAGATCACCGGTTGGGATCGCGATGCGCATCCGACCCCGCCCAGGGGCGACTACGTCGAGGATCCCATGGACGCCAACGATCTGGTCATCCGATTCAACGTCTGGGGCACCGGCGATGCGCGCCTCATCGCCTCGCAACTGCCCAACGGCATGGTCCTTCCGCCGCAGGGCGGCCAGGTCGACACCGTCGAGCGGACCATCGAGGCGAGGCTGACCGAGGATGTGGCGGCCGGTCAGTACATTCGCGTGCGCAACGAACTGCGACCCGTGGTGTTCGGACACGTGGCCGGCGAGCCCAGCGGCGACCTACAGGGCGTTGCGTCCATCACCGTGGGGACCCACAACGGTTCAGCGACCGCCCAGGGACCCGGCATCCGGCTGCGGGATCGGGGGACGCCCGCGGAGGCGTGGGAGGTCGGCATGCTCGACGACCCGGGCGGCGCACGGCTAGTTTTCGACCCTGCGGATGCCACCAAGGCCGTGGAGGCCCAAGGTGGTCTAGTGGTCAGGGGGACTACCGACGACGTGATCGTCAAAGCCACCGACGGTTCGGATGTTGCGTCACTCAGGACGGTCGAAGAAGACCTCCGCGACCACATCGCAAATCACCCTTAGCCCGCGACGCACGTTTGCCAATAGCAAGCCCTGCCAAGGAACGACATGCACGACGAAACGATTCGCACACATGGGTCCCAAAACCAACGCCGCGCTTCGGCATTGCATTGGGCCGCCGCGCGCCCTAATGGGGGTGCTGAGACGGGGCGCGTTCGGGTCGTCAGGGCGACCACAAGGGTCGCCCCTACGGTGCTGGGCCTTGTACTGCTCGCCGGCTGTTCGCCCGCCATTCTGCGAACCGCCATCGACGACACACAGACCGCCACGACCGAATTCGTCGAGGAGGAGACGGGCCTCCAGCCCCGCGCGCTGGTGCAAGTCCACGACGCACCATACCTCGCCGACACCCGGGTCGCGCACGCGGAAGCGGCCTGGCTCAGCGAGAACGTCGCCATCAAGGCCGCCGAGCTGCCCTTCGACCGGTGTCTCGCCAAGGCGTTCGAACAATTGACCCAGGTACCGTCCCTCGCGTTCGCCCCCGACCTCGTCGATCGGGGCGTGCCTGTCACCCTGGACCACAACGGACCGTTTCGCGACTTCCTGACCCTGCTGGCCGATGCCAGCGGCTACGGTTGGGAGGAACGCTCCGGCGCGCTGCATTGGATGGCGAACATCACTCGGACGTTCGACATCCACCGCGTGCCAGGCAACCTCAGCTTCACGCTGAACACGGTGCGCACCACGCAGACCGCCGCCATCCAGACGACCGGCGGCGGCGCTGGCGGCGGCGGCGGAGGTAGTGGTGGCGGTGGCGGCGTTCGCGCCACACCGGCCTCCGGCGGCAACATCGATCTCGCCGCCACGGGTCGGTTCTGGGAGGATCTCCAAGCGACCCTGGTGCGCCTGCTCGGCGACGAAGCGGATACGATCATGGATCGCACCACCGGCACGGTGGTGATCCGGGGTCCGGCGCGCCTGGTACGCCAGGCGGGTGAATACATCGACGCCCTGAACCAATGGCTGGAACGCCAGGTCCTGCTGGAGATTCAGTTGGTGACCGTCTCGCTCTCCGACCAGAACTCAAGCGGCATCGACTGGACCCTGGTGCGCAAGGCCGCAGGTGCCAATCCGGTGGGTTCGAGCGCGTTCGCCGATGCCGCAGCCAAGGCTCTCGGCGTCGCGCCCGGGGTCTTCGGCATTCAGTTCGGTCCGGCGCCGACCGGCGAGGCGCCGGACGACCTCGAAGGCACGTCCCTGATCCTACGCGCGCTTGCGACCCAAGGCCGGACCACCGTGCAGAAGAACCCCAGGGTGGTCGCACTCAACGGTCAGGCCACGCAACTCCAGGTGCTGAACGATCGCGCGATCCTGGCGGGCGTCGACGTGATCACGCGGGAGACCGCGGCGCTCACCACCGAAGTCCAGCTTCAGCCGGGCGTCGTGTCCACCGGGATCTCGCTCACCATCCTGCCGAAGATCGTGGGTGATCGGGTGTTCCTCTACGCCAACATCCTGGTCAGCGACCTCGTCCGCCTGGATACGGCCGGATCGGGCGACCAGACCATCCAGTTGCCCGAGGTGGACCGAAGCCAGTTCTTCCAGAGTGCTCGTCTGAGGAGCGGCGAGACGCTGGCCCTGAGCGGACTACTGGCGGACAAGGCGGCCTCCAACAGGGAGTCGCTGCCAAGGCTCCGCTGGCTCGGCGCCGGCAGACTGGAGTCGGCGCGGACGGAAACCGTGCTCCTGATCACACCCACCCTGTTGGACGCGCCGGCACCGGACGAAGACCTCCTCCTGTGACCGCGTTCGCCCTTCCGATTGCTCGGGAAGTCGTCGGTCTCGGGCTGTTGTCCAGTGTCGCCGCCACGGAACGGCGGCGCGAGAAGCAGGTTCGCTCCGCCCTGTCGGTGGCCGACCGCAGTACGCGCGAAGTCTATTGTCACTTCCGGCGTGCCGGGCGGAACCTGGAGTGCGCCTTCTTCGCGGGTCCGACCGGGGAGAACCCAGACAACCTCCGCCTGCTCGGCGAGACCGTGCGGGACTGGCTGAAAGCCGGCGTCCCGAACTACCTGTGGTGTGAACGGCTACGCGAGGGTATCGCCGTCGTGCTCGTGGTCGACGGCCGGGTCGCCAAGGACACCATCACGGACGAGGGCGCCGACCACGAACTGTCCATCACGGTGGCCAAGCTCCTCGAGGCGTCCACAACGCCGACGGTGTTCTGCGACGACGACGTCCTGCTCGGGCGGATCCAGCAGGCCGCGGGGGAAGCGCAGATCCTGCGTCGAGGGACGCCCGGCAGCGTGCTCGACGCGACGCCCATGCGGACCCTGGTGGAAGTCCGCCGGATTCCGGCGGTGGTGCGGTGGAATCGGTTCCGCCGCGTGGTGCAGAACGTCGTGATGCTGGGGATCGTCGCGGCTGTCGCAGTCGGTGTCTACTGGTACTTCACCAAGGACGTGGATGAGGCAGAGGTCTTCAAGAGTGCGGACCAGCGCCTCTTGGACGAGTACAACCAGATGCTCGACCAACCGGACCCCGCCGCGGTGATCGCCGGCATCCATGCCGCGTACCTTCGCGCCACGGAGGAGTTCACCTACTGGAATGTGCAGTGGCTGCGTTGGCAGCCCGAAAGAGGAGTCGGCAGCGACCGCAGGAACATGATCGGCATCGTGTCGGTCGGCGCCGCACTGCCACTCGACCCGGAGACCGGCGAGTTCATTCCACTCACCGACCGGGAAGCCATCGAAATCGCCGAGTGGACCGACGACCGGGCGAGAGCCCTCGGCTGGAACCTCGATCTCGTCCAGCGGAGTGCAACCAATCCGCGTATGAAATTCGAAGCCGAAGTGCCCCTTGACGGCGTGTCGACCCGGAGTCCCGACGAGATTGCCGCCATCCGACGCCCCGAGCCACCGCGGGGCGATTCCTGGCACTGGTCGAACCTGCAGCAGGACTTCGAGCTGGTCACCGAGCTGGTCGGCACGACGCGCAGTCGACGAGCGCCGATCATCAATCGGATCTACCGCACCCGTTCACTGGTCGTCGAACTGCGCAACGTGGAGTGGGGCCGCCCCGACATGGCGAACTGGCTCGCCAAACGCCTGGGCGGTGGCCCGGTGATGTTGGAGTCCGTGGTGGTGGTGATGGACACCAATGCGCTGGCGGCGCTTCAGATCACCTTCAAGACCGCCTGGTGTACGCCAGACCCGGGCACTGGAGATTGTGCCAAGCCAACGTAGCGTCCGGAGTACGCGCTCGCACCGGCGAGCGGTCAGAGGTGCGCTTAAAGCTGCCCTACTGCGGGGGCGGCTGGTGTCTCCGGGGGTGTGGAGGCGATGTCCACCGGCGGGGTGTCCTCGACCGCCGGCTCGGGCTCGACGGCGGTCGCTTCGTCCATCTCGTCAGCGGCGGTTTCGATTTCTTCACCAGGCATGACAACGTCCGTCCGGGCCGCCGGAACGCCCACCAGGACCACGCGGTTTTGCTCGAACAGATCCGCGACGAACTCACCGTCGTACATGCCGAGAAGGTTCTCCAAGGCACTCTTCAGAGACTCGTTCTCGATGTCGAAGGCGTAGTCGATGATCCGATCCTCTTCAGCCTTCCAAACCAGCGACCATCCCCAGGAGTCCACCAGTTGTCGGACGTTCGTTGAGAGATAGCCCCCCTCCACGACGAAGTTGGCCTGTGCGGAGGCGACCGGCTGCCAGCAAAAAACACCGATCATGGCCAGCGCGGCGCACGCGCTCGCGATGTGCCTGACGGCACGAGGTGTTTCGTTCAAGGCTTTCGACATGGCTTTCCCGCGCGGCCCTTCGACTGCGCGAACCCTATCAGAAAGCGGGGCATGCTGCGCTACGGCGTTACTCGGCATGCCGTGCCAAACCTAGCGCGGTCGGTCGAAGACGACCCGGAAGCCGAGGGTCGGCGCGCGATGGTTGGGCGAGACGTGGTTGCGGAAGTCCATGCGCGCCGTCTCCGCCCCCGGCAGGAGGTAGTTGCCACCCTTGACCACCACCGAGTAGCGCCCGCCGAGGTTGGAGACGCTGCGGGTCCACTCCGACACGTTGCCGCCCATGGCGAGCAATCCCTCGGGCGTGGCGTCGGCGTCTTGCGCGCCTACCGGGCGCGGCCCCAGGATGCCGGTGCCGTCGACAGCCGCAATCTCCACATAGTCGCTGCCCCAGGGATACAGGCGCCGTCCCTGTCCGGACGCCGCGCTCTCCCACTCCTCGGCAGACGGCAGCCGGCCACCCGCCCATGAGGCAAACGCATAGGCGGACCACCAGTCCACGTTGACCACGGGCAGGTCGGGCTCAGTCATCTGGCGATCCCAATCCGGCGGACGGTGTACATGGTCGCGGGGCTGGTTGGCGTCGGCGTGGAAGCCGGCCGCCACGAACGGGTCGGTGAGAAAGGCAGCGTATTCGCGGCGCGTGATCTCCCGCGACGTGACGTAAAGATCCACCGCCCGCTCGCGATCCACCTGGGCGAGGAGCCGTTTCACCACGTCGAGCCGCTCGCGCGGCACGTGCGCAAGCAGCCCGGGCAGACGGGCACCGTCGGGGACACCCACCCCGTAGTCGCCGGCGGGAAGCACCACCGCCTCGGGCTCGACACGCCACGGCGGCGCGACGGGGCGCGCGTCGTAGGCACAGCGGAAGCCCAGGTAGGGTGAACGGTAGGTCGCCGGCGCGTGCCGGAAGAGGATCGCCAGGCTGTAGAGTTCCCGGGGCGCGTTGTAGCCGTTGCCGCCCACGACGAGGGACGCCGGAGGCGAGCCGCCGCCGGCCGCCCACTCGGCGACGTTCTGACCCATGTCGGCGATGCCGCCGGGCGTGTCCGTGCCGGGCGCTGCACCACACGGCCGGGCCGCGTTCAACAGCGGATCGAGATACGGCCACCCATCCGCTAGGAAGTCGTCCCCCCAAGGATAGAGCCGCTGTTCCACGCCCGTTGCCGCCGCGATCCACTCGTCGGCTTGGGGGAGCCTACCGCCCGCCGCCTCGCAATAGACCCAGGCGTCGTACCAGGTGACGCCGTTGGCAGGCGCATCCAGCCGCCCGCTCACGGCATGGTCCCGGTTGTCGCTCAGATGCCGCCAGTCCGCGGGCTGGCCCGGCGCCACCGGGGCCGCCGCCGTACTGAACGGCAACCATTGGGCGAAGCGTTGAAAGTCCCCCTGGCGAACCTCGCAGCGGTCAAGCCACACGGGACGGTCGATACGCGCGCGTCGTCCACCGGCCGCGAAGACGTCATCGAACGCACGCAGGTAGCCGAAGTGGTCGAGTGCATCCAGGAGCACGTTGTCCAGCCGTCCACCGGGAGAATCGTCCCGGGGCGCGAACTCCAGCCGGACATGCACGGTGTCGAAGTCCCTGACGAGCGGGTAGAACCCCATCAGCGCGCCGAGCGTGCCGATCACCGCCAGGCCGACGATGGCAGCCAAGGCGACCCGCCGCACGGTTGACCCGCGACGAATCATGCCCGTCGCCAGACCCGGACCACGACGCCGACGGCGAACAGCGCGGCGACCAACCCGTAGAACAGGAGTTGCCGACGCTCGCCCCGGAGCGCAACCGGCGGGTACACCGACTCCGCGCCGACGCCGCCGATTTCCACGGCGTTTTCGTCGACCGGCAGACGCAAACGGCCGTCCTCGTCCACTCCTGCGTACACGAATCCGATAACGAAGTCGTCCACCTTGGCGCTGACCAGCGTCACCATCCGCCACCGGGGTTCCAGGTCGGACCCGGCCACCGGCGGCATCAGGATGTAGCCGTCCCGGCCGAGTGGCATCCTCAAGCCCCGGTAGACCGCTGCATGCAGGCCGAGCCGAAGGGTGACGTCCGTCTCCATTTCGCCGCTGGATTCGCCCTGGTTCGGCCCCCGCAACCAGTGGGCCAGATAGAGGGGGCGGTTCACGGGCACGCCCAACGCCTGTCCGCGCCACACCTCCAGCCGCCGATGGACCACCACCAGGTTCGGGTTCTCCACCTCGGCGGGTTCGGACAGCGCCTGGACAAGGACACCCACCAAACGCTCGTCCCCATCGGACAAGGGATCCTCGGCCCGCGCTAGGACGTCGCGGCCGAAGTCGAGGCCGGCGAGCGGCGACGGACGCCCGGCATCGGCATCGGCCTGCGCGGAACGCATGAACACGAACAGGCCGCGAAGCACGGTGTGGAGATCGAAATCCAACTCGGCCGTCCCCTCCTCGCTCACCGGTTGGGCCGTTCGGAAACGGACGGCGGACGTCCCGCCCGCTTCCCCGCCGGGAACGCCCGATTCCGCCGACGCCCCCCGTGCCGAGTCCCGCTCGCCGGCGTTCGGCGGGAGATCCACGGACTCCTCCATCCCACCCGCACGACCCCCGGAGGAGAGACCCAGGCCGTCCATCGGATAGGCTTGTGTTCCGCCGCCCGCAACCGCCAAGTCGACATCGTCCGGCAGGGAACTCCCGGCACGGTCATCGTTCGACTCGGAACGACCGATCGAAGATCCCGCGCCCGACCGACCGTCCGACGGTTCGAACTCCGGCCGGTCCCGCCGCAGACGCTCGGCGAGGACACCCACCGCCTCCGGGTCCCGGGCCACCGCGTTCGCGCCCTGGGTCAGGAAGTGCCAGTGCCTCGGCTGCACGCCATGGGCCTTCAGGATCGACATGGCGATGTAGAACTCGGTGATGCTGTACACGTCGATCCGCACGGCCTGGAGCTGCTCGAAGGCAAGCCGACCGAGGTAGGCGTCGAAGGCGTTGTCCTGGCGCAGCAGCTCGTCGCGCGTGTAAATCCGCCCGGTGTAGTAGTCCCGCACGTATCCGGCATGGAGTTCCACGATTGGCATCTCGGCATGCTGGGGATTGCGGTCTGGCGGATAGGTCACGTAGTCGTGCAGACGCGCCGGGACACTGGTCGGCAGGGCATTCATGACGAACGACGTCGCCAGTTCGCGACTCAGCAACACCGCGACATCGTCCGACTGCTCGAGTTTCTGCTCCTCCTCCTCACGACGCGCCACGAGCGTGACCACGATCATGATGATGACGATGGCAGCGCTGTTGGCGAGTATGTCCGCCAGTGCCACCCCGGCGAAGGGTGGAAACAGGCTACCCGTTGCGCGGCTACCACGCCTCGGCGCGCCGTCCGCCACCGACGCTGCCCTCACGGCTCGACGGCCTGCTGGATATAGGCGGGGATGTCGTTCAGCGACACCGACTTCAGCAGTTCGTTGTTGGCGACGATCCAGCCGATGGTGAGTTCGCGACCCGGCAGCACCGAGCGGATGCAGTTGCGCGCCGTCGCCATCGTCGGCACGCCGCCTTCGAGGATCGCGAACACGATCTGCTGGCGGTCGGCGCGGTAGACCCGCCCCACGTAGTCGACGAACTCGCCTCCGGGCGCGCAGATGTCGTCGGCCGCGACCACCGCACCGGTCTCGACGATGCGCAGTTCGTCGGGAAACGCCAGCACGACGAAGCCGGAACCGCCGGCGTCCCAACCGACGCGATACAGGCCCTCCTCCCTGGCGCTCTCCAGGCGCTCGAACAGGGCCGCCTGGGAGAGCAGGTTCATCAACAGGTAGAGCACCAGCAGCAGCGCAAACACGCCGCCGAAGATCTCGACCATCGGCGCGCTGTTGGCCTCGCGGTCACCCGGCGCGGGCGTGTCCATCCGTCACCTCCGGCGGACGGCGGTCGATCTAACCCAGCTCTCGTAGTCGACCAGGACGTTGTCCTCCCAGCGCTGTAGGGCCACCTGCAGGAGGGTGAGGAACACGCTCAGCGAAAGCGCGATCAGGGTCGTGTCGAACGCGATCCCCAGCGGCGCGATGGCTTGCCCCAGTTCGCTCGACAGGTCCACGAGGCTCCGTCCCGAGCCGATGACCGACTGGATGCCGTTGGCGGCAAGCGAAATGCCCAGCACCGTGCCGATGAAACCCAGGATGGGAATCGCCCAGTTGATGTAGCGCGGCACGATGTAGAAGTCGGCCGACTTGCGCCACACCATCTCGAGAAAGTCGTCGGTGTCGCCCGGATCCGTCGCCAAGGCGTCCTCCCGGGCGCGCATCAGCACGCTGCGGCCGGGCGCCCCGCTGAGCATCCGCCGCTCGCGCCACAGCACCCAGGTCTTGTTGGCCAGCAGCAGCAGGCCCCAGAAGAACAGCGCGAGTGTCAACGGCGGGATGATTCCCCGGTCGGTGAACCTCGCGGTCACGAACTCCCACGAAGGCACCCTCAAGCCCGCGTAGTGGATAAGCAGCACCGCACAGGTGGCAAGCGCCACGCCCATCGCCAGCGACAGGAGGAGGGGTGGGCCCGACAGCGCCCCGGCAAGGCGGTCGGCCACCGACACGTCCCTGACCGCCATGCCCGAACGGTTGAGGATCAGGTACATCACGTAAAGCGCAGGGGCGATCAACAGCAGCGGCAGCGTCGGCTCGAGGTGCACATCGTCGCCTTCCAGTGCCGGCAGAAGTGCCGTGAGGGAAAGGGTCGCGGCGATGACAATGAGTGCGAAGAGTCCGACCCACTCGGCGCAGCGCGCGGCTTCGAGACCGTGTAACACACGCGGCAGCCATGCCGGCAGAGCACCCAGAACGAGGCCGGCGACGAGTCCGGGCCAAAGCGGTATCGCCAGGGCATGCCCCGCACTCGCTCCCGCAATGCCACAGACGCCTGCGAACGCGGCAATCCACAGCAACTGACCGAGGTGCTTCATGGGCACTCCGAGTGATGTGCCCGGCCAACCTCGGGCCGAGCAAGCATATTACGGTCCCGTATCGACTCCAAGCGTGGATGGGGCCGAAGTCCCACATCCCGACGCCGGCACTTCCTACAGTGGTCGCATGCGTCGTCCGATACCGGATCATCGTCACGCGGGGCATGCTCTACCCGGGCACGCCTCGACATGCTGATCCCGCGAGCGCCTGCGCGCGAGCACGGCCGAGTCCTGACATCGCTCCCGCGACGAAGCGGTTCAGGCACCAGACAGGACGCGGCGGAGCCGCACCGACTCCAACACGAGCGAGACACGCAGGAGGGCGCGCAGGATCCGGTACCTGCGGGTGTTCGGTTCGCCCGCGAACACGATCTCCTGCGGGATCCGCACATCGTGTCGCACGCCCAGGAAGGCGAACGTCCGTTCGAGCGTCGCGTCGTGATCGGCCAGGAGATCTTCGGTCCTGAGCACCAGCACGCGGTCCCGGGGAAAGACCACGTATAGGTTGCGCAACTGGCGGCTGTAGAGCCCACGGGAGCGGTAGCTGTGCCGGCGGACGGCCGACTCGCGCCCCCGAGGGTCTGGGCAGCGGCGCAGACGGAACGGTTCCGCGAGCAGGGCCAGCCACAACGGCAGGCGTTCATTGCCGCGCGCCCTCTCCATGACGTAGTGGGAGACGGCGCGTTGCACCGGATCGCGCAGCGCCACGACGACCTTCAGGTCCGGGTTGTAGCGGGCCAGCTCTCCGGGCACGTCCGGGAGGAACAGGTAGACGGGTGTCGATTCGCCGTGTAACGAGTTGCCGTCGCCAGGTCCGAACCGACCGTGGTAGTGCTGGTCGATCTCGGCCGGGGTCCAGTCGGGCGAATAGTCGGACGCGTCGAACACGTGGCCTTCCGTCTGCGCCATGGCGATGTCGGGATGTTGGGAGAGGAAATGCGCGAGCGCGGTGGTCCCGGACTTCTGCGCGCCGGCGATGACGAAGTCGACTATGGGCCGGTAGGGCGCGTCCGCTTGGTTGTCGACGCCGGTCCGGTTCGGCGGCGCCCTCGGCCCGGCCCAGAGGTCGTCGATGTCGCGCAGGACGTCGTGGAACCGCTGGCGTTCGGCGTCCAGTGAGTGGCTGCGAACGGTGGCGATGGCACTTGACAGGAGTTGGGCACGTTCCGTCGTCGTCATGGTCGCAGCGTTCGTCACGGCCTCGGCCAACGGTTCCACTTCCGCGGCGGCGACCACGCAGTTGTCGCCGTCTCGGCAAAAGCTCCGATTGCCGATGCAGTCGAGGGTCACCACGGTGCATCCGGCCGCCATCGCCTCCAGGGCGGGCAGGTAGAAGCCCTCCTCGGCACGGGGCAGGCACACCGCCACCCGGGTCCGGCGGAGCAGTCCCAGGAAGTCCTCGCGGTCGAGAAAGCCGACCACGAGCCGGTGGGCGACGCCGTCCTCCTCCAGCCGTCGCGATAGCGAATGCGCGAGTTCGGGGCGCTTGTAGCCGATGATCGTGATCGGTTCCACGCGGGCTCCGAAGGCGTCCTCGTGCATCTGTGCGGGCTCGACGGGGGTGCAGTCGGTGGCGTTCGGGATCACGAACACGGGGCCGTTGACACGTCTGGTGGCGGTGATCGCCTCGGCGACTTCGGCGCTGACGCAGATGCGCACGGCCCGGTTGGCCAGGTAGCCGTAGAGCTCGGTACCCTCGTGGGCGTGGCGGACGTGCTGGATCAGGTTGAGCCGCGGATTCGGTCGATTCTCGAGGTTGCGGGCGGCTAGGTAGCGCCAGTCGGTGCCGGCGACGAACAGCAGGTCCCGCGCGCGCGGTTGCCAATCGGACGCCCGTTCCCCGGCGGAGGCGGGCCAGAGTTCCTGCCGCTGACGATGGAGCGCGGCATCCCCCGGAACGTCGGAAAACGTGATCCGGCGTTCGAACCCGGGCAGCCGGGCGATGTGCTCGAAATAGTTGGCGTGCTTGACGTGGCCGCCCTGGAAGCGCTCGTACTGGCGATGGAACCAGACCGTCCTTGTGTCGATTCCGGGTGACGAGGTCATGCACCGTCCCCGGCGGCGGCGATGGCCTCGGCCGCCCGCTCGCAGTCCGCCACGTCGTAGAAACGCGTCCACGCGCCGCCTGCCTGCAGGGCGGTGAGCAGGTCCTCGATGGAGGTGGAACCGTAGGCGCGTTGGGCGTTGCGGTTCACCAACGACTCTCGGTCCGCGGGCGCCTGACCAAGCAGTCCGTAAAGCGGTTCCCCATCGCGTTCCACCAGGTCTTCGTAGCGCAGAATCCGCTCGTCCGGCAGGTTGTCGGCGTACTGCGCGAAGAACCAGTCGAGTACGATCAGTTGCCGCGCGAGGACACTTGTCGCGGTGTCGAGGGCGATCGCCAGTTCGGCATCGAACTGTTCGCCCGCCGGGATGCGCCCGCGGCCCACCGGCAGGTCGACGGTCTGCCAGGACGCCAGCACGGCCAGCGGATTGCGCACCAGGGCCAGACAGTCGAACGAACCGGTGAGCTCAGCCAGCAGCGCCGCGAACAGGGCATTGTGCTTGACGACAAGGGTGAACCGGCGCGACAGGGCCTTGTCGATGCGGATCTCCCCGAGCTCCGCCCGACGGCGTCGCAGGCCGGCCTCGGCCTCAACCCCGACGACGTTGTCGTCGAGACGCCCTCCCACCTGGAGCGACGGTGCCAGACCGGTGGAACGGATTCCCTTGCGGGTGCGTGCCACGAACCGCCGGATCGCGTCGCGTGCATCCCGGGGATCCGCCATGCCGGCGGACGTCTTTCGCGGGATCGGTTCCGAGAGGGCCACGACGTCGGACGCCTGGCCGGCCAGGCGACATGCCAAGGAACTGCCCGAGCGCGGGATGCCCGTCAGCAGCCAGGTGCGCGGTCGACCCCACATATCTCACCGTCGCCGGGGGCTGTCGGACAGCTCGATGCCATTGCGCGATTCTTTCATGGAACAAACGCGACCGGGAGCGTAAGCGACCGGGCGCGGTTGGTCCATGCGAAGTCGGTGTGGCTGGGCCGGAGGCGGCGCGACCCGGCGCGCAGCGATAGCGAAGGCGCGTCGTTGCCGACGCGGCCGGGGACGGCTTTGGGGCGCTACGGATCAGCCATGTACAATGCGCTGCCTTTCCCACCCCGGTGTCCCATGCCGCGCCGATCCACCTTGGTGGAGTTCCGCCGCCTCGGCGTCCTTGCCGTGCCCATTGTCATCGCCCAGTTGTCGCACATGGGCATGGGCGTTGCGGATGCGGTAATGGCCGGTCGGCTGAGCGCCACGGACCTCGCCGGAGTGACGCTCGGCGGCAACTTCTACTGGCCCACCATGCTCCTGCTGTCGGGGATCGTCATGGCGGTGACGCCCTCGGTGTCCCAACTCAACGGCGCGGGACGGGCCGAACAGGCCGGCGCGGTTGTCCGCCAGGCGCTGTGGATCGCGGTGTGCGGCGGCGTGCTGCTGATGCTCCTGCTTCGCAACGCCGAACCGGCCTACCTGCTATTCGGCGTCGACGAGCGCGCCATTCCGGTGGCCGTGGGCTACCTCAAGGCCGCGAGCCCGGCACTCGTGCCGCTGCTCGCGTACGGGGCGTTGCGATACCTCGCCGAGGGAATGTCATGGACAGTGCCGGCCATGGTCATCGGCCTGACGGCCCTGCCGCTGAAGATCCTGTTCAACTGGCTATTCATGTACGGCTGGCCCGCCCTCGGCATCCCTGCCCTCGGGGGCGTCGGCTGCGGCTGGGCGACGACCGTGGTGATGACCTACTCGCTGGTCGTGATGACCGTCGTGGTGGCGAACTCGCGGTTGAGCGCGTCCAACGTGTTCAAGGCGTTTTCGTGGCCCCAACTCCAAGAGATCAGACGGCTCCTGGTGGTGGGTGTCCCCATCGGTCTTGCTCTCTTGGTGGAGGTGGGGCTGTTCGCCACCGTCGGATTGCTGGTCGGTCGGTTGGGCGTGGAGACCGTGGCGTCCCACCAGATCGCCTTCAACGTCGCCGGCATCGCGTTCATGATCCCCTTGGCACTCGGCATGGCGTCGACCATCCGCGTCGGCTTCAACGTCGGTGCCAGGGACTTGCCCGCCGCGCGCCTGTCGGCGTGGGTGGCGACGGCCACCACGCTCTCCTGGGGTTTCGCCATGGGCGCGGTGATGTTGGCGTTTCGCCATCCCATCGTCGCGCTCTACACGGACGATCCCGAGGTGGTCCGGTTGGCCGCTGCACTGCTCGCCCTCGGCGCGCTGTTCCAGGTGTTCGACGCCACCCAGGCGACGGTCATGGGGGCGCTACGAGGTTACAAGTCGACGGGCGTGCCCATGCTGATCGCCGTGGTCGCCTACTGGCTCGTCGGGCTGCCCATCGGTGCCGGTCTGTGTTTCGGATTGGGCGGGGTGCCGCCGCTCGAAGCCGCGTTGACGTCCGTGTTCGGGGCGTTCGACCCCTTGGGGGTCCGCGGCTTGTGGTGGGGACTGGTGGTCGGGCTTGCGCTCGCGGCGGTCGCGCTGGTGGGTTGGATGATGCGGGTTTCGCGAGTGCGGGACTGACACCGTGTGGGCGCACGCGGTGCCGACCCGTAGCGCCCCAAAGCCGTCCCCGGCCGCGTCGGAAACGACGCGCCTTCGCTAT
>VXPO01000069.1 GCA_009839505.1 Gammaproteobacteria bacterium | reverse complement strand
GTCTTCCAGCGCCGCCCAGGCAGCGGGCCGTGCGGCATAGGCCCTCCGGCCCGCCGCGTCGAGTGATCCCGCCAGTGGGCTGGCAAAGATGAAACATGCCGTGTTCGCCGGGTCCCAAGCGTCGATGTCGTACCGCAAGTCCGCCGGCAAGTCCTCGAGCACGCGATGAAGCTTGCGGAATTCTTCGAGCGCATCGGTGCTGTGGGTGCCCAACACCCGCAGTTCCGCCTCGTCCCGGGTCGGCAGGGTGCCAGTTCCCTCGCTGGCGGCGATCAGGAATGGACGCTCGGCACCCAGGCCGGTCAATCGTCGGACAAGCCCGTTGAGACCCACGGCGATGGGTCCGGCGATCAGGAACTTACGCTCGGCAAAAACCGGGCGCAGCAAATCGTCGTAGTAGGCGTTGGCCTCTTCGGCCAACGGTGAAGGCGCTTTCATGATGGCTCCTCGCCAGGACCACCGTCCCGGAGGAACCGTCGACGGCCTTCTCCGGGAGCGGAGAGGTCCGTCGATTTCGATCTAGGTGGTCGGTGAGCAACCGACAGGACGAACCTCGCCACCAGCGCCATACGTCAGCATGGCGACGCAAATCGAAATCTGCATTGGCTGGGCGGGGTTCATAGGGGGGCGCACCGTAGCGGCGGGTTGCATCGGTGTCAAGGCGATGCACCGGCGTTCGCGGGGATGCGACGTCCTGAGCTCCGGCAGTCGGACACCCGACGTACGGAAACCGAGTCCCGATTGCACCGCGTGACGCACGTGGAGGCTCGACGGTGCAAAACGTCCCGTAGGCCCGGCGACTCCCCGCCCGGTCTTGGTCCCCGAATGCATCGATACCTCCAATTTTGAAGGATGGTAGAGGCGCCACGTCTCGCGTAGCTTGGCTGCTGGGTGGCTACCAGTCCTGCTCTTCCGGGTGCGCCTCGCGACGTGTCGAGCGGAACGGTCGCCCGCCGCATCGCCCAGCATAAGGAGGCCCCGCCCGCCGTGCGTTCGCGGAGATCCCGATTCGCCTATCAGATACCTTCACAATTGTAGGACTATCAGAGAGTTAGTCCCTTCGGCACCATAAAAACCAACAAGAAACGGGCAGGCGCGGGGCCGGACCTGCGGTCGTCTGCGCGGCGTGCCGGTGGGTGTGTTGGCAGAACGATTGACGAGGAGTTGCGTCGCGCGGGCGGGTGACCAGAACTCGTCCGACCCGAGCCGAGCCTTTGGCGCGCGCGGCGCACCGGTCGAGGTGGCATCGTGACCCTGCGGCAAGCCTTCCTCGTCCTACTGGCTGTAATCGCCGTCGGCGCATGTCTCGGCATCCTGCTCTTCGCGACTGATCTGCCTCCCGGCATCTTGCTCGGGACGATCGCCGTTGGCATCGCCCTGGTCGTCGCGTGGCGGGTGGCGTCGTGAACGCCGCTTAACGCCGCTCATGCTCGCCGGAGAAGCAGCAGCCGTACGCTGCCTCTCCGTCCCCGCCCACATTCGCTACCGGTGGCCCGCTGCGCGACGTCTTGCGGGACTACGACCGCTCGCTTGCCAGGACGTCGCGGACCTCGTTTCGCTGGAGCCGGCGGGGACCTACACGATCCGCGCGTGTTCGAAGAACGACAACGGCGAGTGCGGGCGCGTGGAGCGTGGAGTCGAACGAGGTGGTGATCGACTGATCGGCGCGCCGCCCAAGGCTCGAACCCAAGGCTCGAACCCAAGGCTCGAAAAAAGGCAGCGATGCGTGCGCCCCATAGCCGGCCCAGCCACACCGACCTCCACCCCGGGGTCGGGGCGCGGACGCGCAGGGAACAAATGCGGTTGCTCGGTGCCGTAGGGGCGGGGCTTGTCCCCGCCCGTGTCGACATCCGCAGCCGGTGCGCGGCACGAACACGAGCGACCACAAGGGTCGCCCCTACGGGGTGGATTGGTCTTCACTGGAGGCTGCGCGATCCGACACCGCGGCGCGTTCACCGAGCTCCGTGCCGAATGTCCCTGAGCTAGAACAGACGAACGCGGCCGCACACCCCGGCGATCGGAAACAGGGTCGGCCAGCATCACGCGGCGCGGCGATTTCGAGCGCGCGTACCGCGGTTTGCGGACACGCCTGGGGCGACGGTCAGGAAGGTCTTCCGTTCCCGGAGCCCCCCAGGGCATCGAACGTTGTCAACTGCCCGTTTGAGAGCGTATCTGATCGGGCTGTTCTTCCTCCCGGATGCGCTCGTAGATCTCCTCGCGATGCACCGCCACGTTGCGGGGTGCATTGACGCCTACTCGAACCTGGTTGCCCTTGACGCCCAGGACGGTGACAGTGATGTCGTCACCGATCATCAGGGTTTCCCCAACACGCCTGGTTAGGATCAGCATGCGTCCTTCCTCCCTACCAGTGTCCTTCCTGTACGGCCTGTGTCCGGATGCCTATTCCCGCATCCACACAGCGGCAACATCCGTTGCCATCCGTGCCTTGGCATGGACTGCACGGATTCGCTCTTTTGGCGGCGACTTGCCAGCAGCCCGATGACGGCGCAATTGTGGCCTAGTTTGACCTCTTAAGAAACCCCACCGGCTGGGGCCGATTCGTGTCCCAGGAAACCGGCTTGTCTCGTCGCGGCGCGCCCCGCAACGCATGAGTCAACGACGCGGGGCAGCACCCCAACCTTTCACCAGGTCTCTTCAGCGGAGGCGCCGGTGCCTAGCTCGAAGGCATCGTGGATGGCCCGCACCGCCAGTTCCAAGTAGCGTTCCGCGACGACGACGGAGATCTTGATTTCGGACGTCGAGATCATCTGGATGTTGATGTTCTCGGCGGCCAGCGCATCGAACATTCGTTTGGCGACGCCTGCGTGGGACTTCATGCCCACGCCCACGGCCGAGACCTTGGCGATGTGGTCGTCTCCTTCGACTCCCCGCGCCCCGAGGCTGCCCCGGACACTGTCGAGAATCTCCCGCGCACGGTCGTAGTCGGCGCGGCGAACGGTGAAGGTCAGATCCGTGGAACCATCGGCGCCCGTGTTCTGCACGATCATGTCCACCTCGATGTCAGCCTCGCCGATGGGGCCGAGGATCTTCGATGCAACGCCGGGAACGTCGGGGACGCCGACCACGGTCAGCTTGGCCTCGTCACGCTGATAGGCCAAGCCGGAAACAATGAGTTGCTCCATGGAACGTTCCTCCGTGGTGATCAATGTACCGGGGCTGTCGTTGAAGCTCGACAGGACTCTCAAGGGGACGCCGTACTTGCCGACGAATTCAACCGAACGCGAGTGGAGCACCTTGGCACCGAGACTCGCGAGTTCCAGCATCTCCTCGAAAGTGACCACATCCAGCCGCCGGGCATTCTCGACAATACGCGGATCGGCGGTGAATACGCCGTCAACGTCTGTATAGATCTGACACTCGTCGGCCTTGATCGCGGCCGCGATGGCAACCGCCGTGGTATCCGATCCCCCGCGCCCGAAGGTCGTGATGTCGCCCTTGGAGTTGATGCCTTGGAAGCCGGCGATGACCGGGGTCAAGCCGGAGTCAAGGTCGGCATGGAGGCGCTCTGCATCGATTCCTTCGATGCGCGCGCGCATGTGGTTCCCGTCGGTGTGGATGCGCGCCTGGAAGCCGAGTCCGGAACGCGCCGGGCAGCCGCGTTCCATGAGCGCCATCGCCACCAGAGCGACGGACACCTGTTCGCCCGACGACAGCAGGACGTCCATTTCCCGCGACGGTGGTCGGGGAGCAACATCGAAGCCCAACCCTTCCAAGCGGTCCGTCTCTCCGGCCATCGCGGATACCACGACGACAACGCGGTGACCATCGGCAACACTGGCGGCGACGCGGTCCGCCACCGCATTGATGCGGTCGATGTCGCGCACAGACGTGCCGCCGAACTTTTGTACTAGGAGGGCCATCGCAAGAGGCGACCTTTACCCGGTCGTTCGCTCCCTCACCCAGTCTGCGACCGAGTCCAGGGCTTCATTCAGCTTGTCGGGCCGGTCTCCACCTCCCGCCTGTGCCATCTCCGCGCGACCGCCGCCCCTGGCACCCACCTGGTCACCAACGAAGCGGACGGCTTCGCCGGCGTTGACGCGGTCAGCGACCGTGCTGCTGACCCCCACGACGAGGCTCACCGTGTCGCCTGCATGGCCAAGTACGACGACGGCATCGCCCAACCGGTCTCGGAGGTTGTCTATGGTCGTCTTCATGGATTTCGGATCGCCGTCGACGGTCGCCGCCAACACGCGGATACCGTTCACGTCGACCGCGCGGGAAGCCAGGTCGGCTCCCCGGTTCGCCGCGAGTTTGGCGTCGAGGTCATCCACCTCTCGCTGCAACGCCCGCGTCCGGTCGGCCAACTGGGTGACCTTCTCGCCGAGTTCACCGCGGCGTCCGCGGACGACATCGGCAACCACGTCAATCTCGTGTTCGCCGTCAAGAAACCAGTTGAGCGCGTGCCTTCCCGTCAACGCCTCTACCCGGCGCACACCCGCCGCAATACCCTCCTCCGAGACGATGTGAAAGGCGCCGATGTCGCCTGTGCGCGGCACATGGGTGCCCCCGCACAGTTCGACCGAGAAGCCGTTGCCCATGGTCAGCACACGGACCCGGTCGGCGTACTTCTCGCCAAACAGCGCCATGGCGCCCTTGGCGATGGCCTTGTCGAAGTCCATCAACTCCACCAGGGTCTCGGTGTTGTCGCGAATTCGCTCGTTGACGATCTCACCGATGCGCCGAAGCTCGGCCGATGTGACCGGCTTCGGGTGACTGAAGTCGAAGCGCAGCCGGTCCGCGGCGACCAGCGAACCCTTCTGTTCCACATGCGTACCGAGAACCTCGCGCAGGGCCGCGTGCATCAGGTGGGTGGCGGAATGGTTGAGGACGATGTCCCGGCGTCGTTCGCGGTCGATCGACGCGACCACGACGTCGCCCCGGTGCAACGCCCCCTCCGAGACCTTGCCGTGGTGCAGGTGCTGCTCGCCGCCGCGCTTGGTGTCGGCCACCTCGAAACAGCCGGCGCCTTCCACGGTGCGGATCTCGCCCTGGTCTCCAATCTGGCCGCCGGCCTCGGCGTAGAACGGCGTCTCCTCCAAGACGACGACCCCGTCGACGCCCGTCTCTAGGGTGTCGACTTCCGCACCGTCTTTGAAGAGTCCGACCACGGTGGTGCGGCTATGTGCATCGGTATAGCCCGAGAACGTGACCTCCGAGTCGAGACGGATGTTCTGTTCAAGGTTGGCATCGAACCGGGATGCCGCTGCCCTACCCCGCGCCCGTTGCTGGTCCATGGCACGTTCGAAACCTTCGTGGTCGGTGTTGAGACCCCGTTCCCGGGCCACGTCGGCGGTAAGATCCGCCGGAAATCCGAACGTGTCGTAGAGCTTGAAGACGACCTCGCCAGGGATGGTGCCCCCATCGAGATCGGCGATGGCGCGGTCCAGCTCGGCCATGCCGGATCTCAGCGTCGAGGCGAAGCGCCCCTCCTCGTCCTCGACGGCACTCTCGATGGCCCGCGCTTGGGTGACCAGCCCCGGGTAGGCGTCGCCCATGAGTTCGACGACCGGTGCGACCAGGCGGTGGAGGAACGACCCGGTGATATCGAGTTTGTGGCCATGGCGCAGTCCGCGACGGATGATCCGGCGCAGCACGTAGCCTCGATCCTCGTTGCCCGGTAGCACACCGTCCGCGATCAGGAACGTGGCCGCGCGCACGTGATCCGCAATCACCCGCACCGAGGCGTTCGCGATCGCAGTTCGTTCGTCGCGGATTCCCGCAAGTGTCGCGACATGGCCCAAGAGCTTTCGGAACAGATCCGTCTCGTAGTTGCTCGGTACGCCTTGGACGATGGCTGCAATCCGCTCGAGCCCCATCCCCGTATCCACGCCCGGTGCAGCCAGCGGCTGGAGTTCGCCGTCTGCGGAACGGTCGAACTGGGGGAACACGAGGTTCCAGAACTCGGAGAAGCGGTCACCGTCCTCGTCGGCAGAACCGGGCGGCCCGCCCGGGATGCCCGCTCCCAAGTCGTAGAAGAGTTCCGAGTCCGGACCACAGGGTCCGGTGTCGCCCATGGCCCAGAAATTGTCCTCGTGATCGACGACGCGGTCCGTCGGCAGACCGATACGGCGCGTCCACAGATCGCGGGCTTCGTCGTCGGTCGGATGCACGGTCACCCAGATCCGCTCCCGGTCGAGCGCAAGGACATCGGTCACGAACTCCCAGGCCCAAGTGATCGCGTCTTCCTTGAAGTAGTCGCCGAAACTGAAGTTGCCGAGCATCTCGAACATCGTCTGATGCCGAGCGGTGTAGCCGACGTTCTCCAGATCGTTGTGCTTGCCGCCTGCCCGCACGCAGCGTTGGCAGCTCGCGGCGCGGCGATAGGAGAGCTTTTCCCGACCGGTCAGCGCGTCTTTGAACTGGACCATGCCGGAATTGGTGAACAGCAGGGTCGGGTCATTCGCAGGCACCAGCGAACTCGAGGGCACTACGCGGTGCCCCCGCTGATCAAAGAAGTCGAGATAAGCGGCGCGAATCTCGTCGGTTCTCATGACCCAAGCCGGTCGAAAAAAGGCGGCAAGTATACTTGGGTTCGCCTTCGCCCCATTGCAAGACCTTACCTGTCAATCCCGTACCACACGGAATGGGCCTCTGCGTGGGTGATTGGCGGTCACCGACCGGGTTTGGCGCGCCGAGTTTGGGCAACCACAAGCGTCGCCGCTACGGCAGTTCGTCGAGACGGCCTAGCACGCGGCTCGCCACGTCCGATGAGAATCCCCGTGCGGAGAGAAAGCGGGCTCGTTTCGCCCATTCGGCCCGGTTTCGGGGAGGCATCGCCCCGAATCGCTTGCCGATCACCATCGTCGCGTAGTCGCGCCACTCGTCGTCGCCGAAGCCCGTCAGCGGAGCATCCCCGTCGACGCCACGTTCTCGCAGACCGGCACGGATCTTCAGTGGCCCATGACCACGGCCCACCGCCGAACGGACAAAGACCTCGGCAAAGCGGTCATCGGATTGCAGCCCTGCCGCCGCGAGGTCGGCGACCACGCCTTCCACCAGTTCCGGCGCGTGACCTCGTCCGGTGAGCTTGCGCTCCAGTTCGAGGCGCGCGTGTTCTCGCCGGGCAAGAAGTCGGACCGCAGCCTCGCGAATGGACCGACGGCGGTCGTCGGTCGCGTCCGCGGTCTCCTCGCTCAACCGGCCCTGCCGCTCAAGGGATGCACACTGGCACCTTCCACGCGTTCACGCTCCACAGCGCCTCCGCGCTGAGGCAGCAGTTCGCCACGGATCCGATCCTCTATTCCGTCGCGGGCATCGGGATTCTCGTCCAGCCACTCGGCGGCGTTCTTCTTCCCCTGGCCGATCCGCTCGCCGTTGTAGCTGTACCAGGCACCTGACTTCTCGATGATGCCCTGCTCTACGCCGAGGTCGATGATCTCACCGTTGCGGTAGATGCCCTTGCCGTAGAGGATCTGGAACTCCGTCTGGCGGAACGGCGGCGCCACCTTGTTCTTGACGACCTTGACCCGGGTTTCGTTGCCGATCACCTCGTCGCGATCCTTGATCGCGCCGATGCGGCGGATGTCCAGGCGGACGGACGAGTAGAACTTCAGCGCGTTGCCGCCCGTGGTTGTCTCCGGCGAGCCGAACATTACGCCGATCTTCATGCGGATCTGGTTGGTGAACACAACTAGGGTGTTGGAGTTCTTGATGTTGGCGGTCATCTTGCGCAGCGCCTGGCTCATCAAGCGCGCCTGCAGGCCGACATGGGAGTCGCCCATCTCGCCTTCGATCTCCGCCTTCGGCGTAAGCGCTGCGACCGAGTCCACGACCACGGTGTCCACGGCCCCCGACCGAACCAGCATGTCGCAAATCTCAAGCCCCTGTTCACCCGTATCCGGCTGCGACACGAGCAGGTCGTCGGTGTTGACCCCCAGGGCCTCGGCGTAGATCGGGTCGAGCGCGTGCTCCGCGTCGATGAACGCGCAGGTGCCACCGCGCTTCTGCGCTTCGGCGATGACCTGCAAGGTGAGCGTGGTCTTGCCGGAGGCCTCCGGCCCGTAGATCTCAACCACGCGACCACGCGGCAGGCCGCCGATCCCAAGCGCGATGTCGAGTCCAAGCGACCCGGTGGAGATGGACGGTACCGCCTCCAGTTCGCGGTCACCGAGGCGCATCATTGAGCCCTTGCCGAACTGTCGCTCGATCTGTGACAGGGCAGCGTCCAGGGCGCGTTTCTTGTCTGAATTGATGTCCGGCACGAGTTCCCTCCTTGGGTTTCGAGTCGCGATTGTCCGATTGGGGCGGTACTGTATATTTGCTCAGTAAGGACGTCAAGCCGTTTCGAGGCGTTTCAGCCACGTCTCACACCGCGACCGGTCAGCGGCGCACAGCGGACCTCGAGGTGCCATCGGAACCATCCGTCGACCGAAGCGTAGGGGCGACCCTTGTGGTCGCCCGTGCCCAATCACCGCACGATGTCGGTTGGCCACAACGGGCGACCACAATGCGCCCGCAGGGCGCGCGGTCGCCACTACATGCATGGTTCTGGGCACTCATTGCCACTTGTTCAGAGCTTCCCTAGGCTGTCCCGCCATGGATCTCGCCGCCCACACCCCGATGATGCAGCAGTACCTGGGCATTAAGGCGCAGTACCGCGACGTCCTGCTCTTCTACCGCATGGGGGACTTCTACGAGCTGTTCTACGACGACGCCAAGCGCGCCGCCGAGCTTCTCGACATCACCTTGACCGCACGCGGCCAGTCGGCCGGCAATCCGATTCCCATGGCCGGCGTGCCTTTCCACGCCGTGGACGGCTACCTTGCGAAGCTCGTGGAGGCGGGTCAGACCGTGGCGATCTGCGAGCAGATCGGCGATCCGAGTATCGCGAAGGGGCCGGTGGAGCGTCGCGTGCAACGCGTCGTTACGCCCGGCACGCTCGCCGAGGAGGGCCTGCTGTCACCCGAGCGCGACAGCGTCCTGGCGGGCCTGAATCCGACCGCCGACGGCTTCGGTGCCGCGTGGCTCAACCTGGCATCAGGGGAATTCGCCTACTGCCACGGCATCGGATCGCAAGAAGTCGCCGCCCTGCTCTCCCGGCTGCGTCCCGCCGAGCTGCTGATCCCCGAAGGAGCCGACATCGAGACCGACGCACCCGTGCAGGTTCGCGACGCATTGGAGTTCGATGCGGGTCTTGGGTGGCGACATCTCAACGATCATTTCGGCGTCGCCGACCTCGGCGCCTTCGGGTTGGCTGATTCGGACGCCGCGGTAGGCGCGGCTTCCGCAGTGCTGCGCTACGCCCAGGGTGCCCGCTGCCAGGATCTCGCCTTCGTCAACCGCCTAGCGGAGATCGCCGAAACCGACACCGTCGTCATGGACGACCACACCCGGCGCAATCTGGAGATCGACCGCCGGTTCGACGGCGAGTCCGCAGGCACTCTGTTCGCCACGATGAATCACACCGCGACCGCCATGGGCGCGCGGCAGCTCAAGGCGTGGCTCAACGCGCCGGTCCGCGATCACCAAGTGATCGCGGTGCGTCAACGCAGCGTGGCCGCCGTTGTCGACAGTCGAGCGGCGGGACGCGTGGCCAGCGCCTTGGGCGACATCGGTGACATGGAGCGGATCACCGGCCGCATCGCCCTCGGCAACGCCTCGCCCCGGGATCTCAGTCGGCTCCGCCTGGGGTTGGCCGCCATTCCCCTGCTCGACTCCGTGACCGAGGAACTGGGCGACCCGGATTTGGCGGGACGACTCGCCGCCCTGCCGGGGTTTGCCGATGAACAATCCCTGCTGGACCGCGCGCTGGTCGCCGATCCCCCCGCGACCATCCGCGATGGCGGTGTGTTCGCGCGCGGCTACGACGAGGAGCTGGACCGGCTTAAGGATCTGACGGAGAACGCGGCCGAGTGGCTGGCCTCGCTCGAAGTCCGGGAGCGCCAGCGCACCGGAATCCCCACCCTCAAGGTCGGCTACAACCGCGTTCACGGCTACTACATCGAAGCGGCACGCAGCGCCGCTGCCGATATGCCGCCCGAGTACGTGCGCCGCCAGACGCTGAAGAACGCCGAGCGCTACATCATGCCGGAGCTGAAGCAATTCGAAGACGAAGCGCTCACCAGCCAGGCACATGCCCTGCGCCGCGAGCGCCGGCTGTACGACGAGCTGCTCCAGCGCCTTGGCGAAAGTCTTGAAGGCCTCCGTGCGACCGCCCGGGAGATCGCTCGTCTGGATGTCCTCAACTCGTTCGCCATCGTCGCCGAACGTCGCGGCTACGTCATGCCGGTGCTTACCGCCGATCCGGTGATCGCTGTGAAAGCCGGGCGGCATCCCGTGGTGGAATCCCAATCCGGCGAACCCTTCGTGCCCAACGACATCGATATGTCCGACTTGCGCCGAACCCTGATCGTCACCGGCCCCAACATGGGGGGCAAGTCGACCTATATGCGCCAGGTGGCACTCATCGTGCTGCTCGCCCACACCGGCAGTTTCGTCCCTGCCACGGACGCGGCCATCGGCCCCGTGGACCGCATCTTCACGCGCATCGGCGCCTCCGACGACCTGTCGGGAGGGCGTTCCACCTTCATGGTCGAGATGAGCGAGGCCGCGCACATTCTGCACAACGCGACTTCAAGCAGCCTGGTTCTGCTCGACGAGATTGGACGCGGCACCAGCACCTACGACGGTCTAGCGCTGGCGTGGGCGACCGCCGAACACATCGCCCGCCGGATCGGCGCCTTCACCCTGTTCGCCACCCACTACTTCGAGCTAACCGCCCTCCCGGAAGAGATCGACACGGCCGTCAACGTCCACCTGGACGCCGTCGAACACCATGGCGAGGTGGTGTTCCTACACAGTGTCCGCGAAGGCCCGGCGAGCCAAAGCTACGGCATCGAGGTCGCCAAGCTCGCCGGTGTTCCTGCCAGCGTGCTCGACGACGCCCGGCACCGACTTCGTGAACTGGAAACCCGCCACCAGGAGCGCGAAACGTCCCAGCCGGATTTGTTCCAGAACCTACCGGAAACGTCGGATGGATCCGCGCCTGAGACGAAGGACGGCCGCGAGGTCCTCGAGCGCCTCGAGGAACTCGACCCCGATGCCCTGTCGCCCAGGGATGCGCTGGAGGCGCTCTACGAACTCAAAAGGCTGGTGCGCGACCCGTAGGGGCGGGGACGGGCGACCACAAGGGGCGCTACGGTTCGACATCCATTCGACGGGTTGGGGATCTGTCCGTGCAAGGGGCGACGATCCGGAGTCGGTGCGGGGTTCGACCACCCATTCAACGGGTTGGGGATTTGTGCGTGCGAGGGGCAGGGCTGGTCCGCGCCGCGTCAGCGCAACCCCTCGCCCGGGGTCAACGTTCCAGGTACTGACGCTTGTCGGCAACGTCGCGCCACTCGGCCTCGTCGTCGGGCGGATCCTTCTTCTCGTTGATGTTCGGCCAGATCTCGGCGAGTTCGGCGTTCAGGTCGAGAAAGTCCTCCTGGCCGGCCGGGATCTCGTCCTCGCTGAAGATGGCGTCCACCGGACATTCGGGTTCGCACAGGGCGCAGTCGATGCACTCGTCCGGGTGGATGACCAGCATGTTCGGTCCCTCGTAGAAACAGTCTACCGGGCAGACTTCCACGCAGTCCGTCAGTTTGCACTTGATACAGCTCTCGCCGACCAGAAAGGTCATCCGTTCTCACTTCCGGCCCCAAGGGGACGCGGTATTCTACCGATGCGCCCCGGCTTCTCAAGACCCATGGGCGACCACGCGCCCACCCGCGAGGCGCACTAGCGGATGAGCGAACGCGGGTCCACGGGTTTGCCGCCGTCGCGAATCTCGAAGTGGAAGTCACCGGCCGTCGAGCCACCCGTGGTACGCGCCACGGTGTCGCCTTGGTTCACGCCGTCGCCTTCGCGCAATGCCGGAGGCACGTTGACTCCGTAGGCGACCAAGTGGCGCTCGCTGGTCTTGACGATGACCAAGTGGCGGAATCCACCAAGCCCCGGTCCCGCGTAGACCACCACGCCGGAGGACGCCGCTCGGATGACCGTCCCCGGTGGCAGCGAGTAGTCGAGGCCCTTCGAGCCGTCACCGAAACCGCGTACCGGCTGGGCACTCACCGGGGAGCGCCAAGCGTCGGCACCCACGGTCTTCGGGATCGCCGGTGGCGGTTTCGCAGCGACCTGCGGCTCAGCAGGTTTCGCGGGGACCGCCACCTCGGCAGGTTTAGTCGGGACGGCCACCGCGACGGGTTTAGCGGCGGCGGCTGGAGCCGGAACGGGGACGGGCGGAGGAGCCACCACCACGGACGTTGTCGACGGCACGGCTTGTCCGCCGGGCGGTTCGCTGTCGGATCTCGACACGGTCTGCCGGATCGGCGGCGCCACGACCGTTCGCGGCACGGGCGTCCCCGCGGCAACCCGACGTGGCTCGAGCCACAGCCGGTCTCCCGGATGGATCACGTAGGGCGGCTGAAGATCGTTCCATTCGGCGATGTCGAGGAAGTTCAACTCATAGCGCCAAGCAATGGAATACAGCGAGTCGTCCTGGTGCACCACGTACGTTTGCGGCGGCGGCATCTCGACGGGTGAACGTTCCGCGACCGGAACGCCGGTCTGGCCGAAACAGCCGCAGAGCGCCACATACACCACCACGGGCAGCCAGCGCGCGATTCCACGAAGTCGAAACGTGCTCATCGAACTCACTCCGTTTGATCCGGTTCATGAAGCGCGCCAGCTCTCAGCGCGCGCTTCCTGTGTGCCCCGATCGCGAGCAATGCAACCGCCACAACGCCCAGTATCGTGGTTGCCAAGACGCCGGCGACGACCGTGTCGTCGACCGGCACGTTGTTCCAGGGCCAGAGCTTGATCAACGAACCGGCCATGAAACCCGTGAGCACCGCGAGCACGGCGGCGTGAGCACGCCCGAGCAGCCAGGCGAGCCCCTTGGAAAACAACACAAGGCCGACCACCATGCCTGCTACAAAGGTCGCCAGCACGCTGAGGTCGGCGTTGGTGACAGCCGCCAGCATCGGCTCGTAGAGGCCCAGTAGGACAAGCACGAACGCTCCCGATACGCCGGGCAGAATCCATGCCGTGGCAGCGAGGGCGCCGGCGACGAATACCGCCACCGACGATGGATCGGAGGTTGGACTGCCGGTACCGGCCATCACCCCGACGACCAGCCCCAGGACGAGCCCGGCAAGGCCCGCCGTCGCCAGCCACCGCCAGGTCGACTCCGCGCCTACGTGAACAACGGACGCGGCAATCAGGCCAAAGAAAAAGCCCATAACGTACGCCTCACGGCTCTCGAGCAACGACTGCAGCAGATTGGCGAAGAACACGAAACTCAAGGCCATGCCCGCCCCGAGCACGACTAGGAATCCCAGGTTGTGACGTTGCGCGAAGTCGCGCCATCCGTCGCGCAGAAGGACCGACAGCGATCCTCCGGAGAACGATGCGATCGACTTGACCAATTCGTCGTAGATCCCGGTGATGAACGCCACGGTCCCGCCGGACACACCCGGCATGGTCTCCACCGCGCCCATCGCCAAGCCCCGGACGAAGACGCCCATGCGCAGGGACTGCGCGAGCCCGTCGCGGGTCATGCCTGGACGCCCCGGAGCATGGGCACGAAACGCACGTGCTCAAGGGTTTCCTGCCGCCAAGCGTCACCCATCCGTTCGAGGCGCTTCAACTCCTGCACATCGCCGTTGCCCACCGGCATCACCAGCGTTGCACCGTCAGCCACCTGCTCCATCACGGCATCGGGCACATGGGTCGCGCCCGCGGTCACGAGTATCGCGTCGAAGGGCGCTTCTTCGCGCCAACCGCCATTGCCATCGGCGTGCCTGAACCGGACATTGCGAATACCCAACGCACCGAGGCGATCCCTAGCACGTTCCAACAGGCTGCCGATGCGTTCCATGGTGAAGACCCTTTCCACCAAGGTCGCGAGAATGGCTGTCTGGTAGCCGCAACCCGTGCCGATCTCGAGGACACGGCGGGGACCACCGTTCCCCGAGCCTTTGCCCAGTACCGCCGCCGTCATCGCGGCCACGACGTAGGGCTGGGAGATCGTTTGGCCGTGGCCGATCGGCAAGGCGCTGTCCTCGTACGCGCGATGCGCCAGTGCCTCGTCGACGAAAATGTGCCGCGGAACGCTGGCGATGGCGTCCAGTACCCTTTCGTCCGCAATGCCCGCCTTGCGAAGCCTGGCCACGAGCCGGTTCCGCGTACGCCGGGAGGTCATGCCGACCCCTTCGAGATCGATCTGGGTCACGGGCGGGGCTCCTCCTCCTCGTCCACGACCAGGTAGAAGGTCTCGCCCTCGGCAACCATGCCGAGTTCGCTGCGGGCGCGCGCCTCCACGACTTCGTTGCCCTCCTTCAGCATCATCACTTCGGCCGCGAGCAAGCGGTTGCGGTGTTCCAGGCGCTGGGTGAGGCTATCCTGGAGCGCCACGTCGCGCTCAAGATCGCGAACCGCGAACCAGCCGGACTCCCCGAACCAGAAACTGGCCAGGAGGATCCCGAGAACGGCGATACCGCCCAGCGCGATGATCTTGGGACCCAATTGACCCGCGCGGCTAGCCCGCATGTCTCACCCGGTCGCTTATGATCCCGAGTTCCTCGCGTCCCCGGTACACCGCGTCCTCACCGAGCGCTTCCTCGATTCTAAGCAGCCGGTTGTACTTGGCGATCCGCTCGGAACGGCAGCAGGAGCCGGTTTTGATCTGGCCCGCGCCCGTGGCGACCGCCAGATCGGCGATGGTGGTGTCCTCGGTCTCGCCAGAACGGTGCGAAATCACCGTGCCGTAGCCAGCGGCCGCCGCCATGCGGATTGCCGCCAGCGTTTCGGACAACGTGCCGATCTGATTCGGCTTCACCAGGATCGCGTTGGCGACGCCGTTGCCGATGCCCCGCGAGAGTCTCGCCGTATCCGTAACGAACAGATCGTCGCCAACCAATTGCACGCGATCGCCTAGACGCCGGGTCAGCGACGCCCACCCGGACCAGTCGTCCTCGTCCAGAGCGTCTTCCACGGAAGCAATGGGGAAATCCTTGACCAACGCCGCGAGGTAGTCCTGGAACTCATCGCCGGTGAGCACGCGACCTTCCCCGGCCAGCCGGTACTCGCCGTCTTCGTGAAACTCGGATGCAGCACAGTCGAGGGCGAGCACGACATCGACCCCCGGCTCGTAACCGGCCGCCGCCACCGCATCCGAGATGACTCCCAAAGCCTCGGCATTGGACTCCAGATCGGGTGCGAAGCCGCCCTCGTCTCCAACCGCGGTGGCCAACCCGCGTTTGGCGAGTGCGGCCTTCAGCGCATGGAACACTTCAACGCCGCAGCGCAGCGCATCGCCGAACGAGCCGGGCCGAACCGGCATCACCATGAACTCCTGGATGTCGACGTTGTTGTCCGCATGCGCGCCGCCGTTGACGATGTTCATCATCGGCACCGGCAGGCGAATGTCCGAACCCGCGCCGTGAAGTTCCGCTAAGTGGTGGAACAACGGCACGCCTCGTGCCGCCGCGCAAGCCTTGGCCGCCGCCAGGGAAACGCCGAGGATGGCATTGGCGCCGAGTCGACTCTTGTTGGGCGTGCCGTCGAGGTCGACCAGCAACTGGTCGAGCCTCTCCTGGTCGGCGGAGTCGACCCCGCGGAGCGCCGCGGAAATCTCGCCGCGCACCGCCGCCACGGCCTTGCGGACGCCCTTGCCGAGGTACCGACCGGCATCGCCGTCGCGCAACTCGTGGGCTTCGCCAGCTCCCGTCGAGGCACCCGACGGCACAATTGCCGAACCGGTTTCACCCGCGTCCAGCACCACGTCGACCTCGACGGTGGGATTGCCGCGGGAGTCGAGCAGTTCGCGTGCAGTGACCCCCTTTATGACGCTCAATGCCTACCCTCCGAGGTGGACAGGGTGTCTTCCACGAAACCGTGGCGCTTGACCACGCGGTCGATCGCCACCAGTTCGCCGAGCAGATCCTCCATCAGGGGGGTGGGCCAAGCGTTCGGACCATCAGACAACGCCTGCTCGGGCTCGGGGTGAGTCTCCATGAACAGTCCCGCAACGCCGGCACCGACCGCGGCCCGGGCCAGCACCGGGACCATCTCGCGCTGGCCCCCGGAACGGTCGCCGAGTCCGCCGGGCATCTGCACGGAGTGGGTGGCGTCGAACACCACGGGACAACCGGTGCCGCGCATGACTGCCAGCGAGCGCATGTCCGAGACGAGATTGTTGTAGCCGAACGAAGCTCCGCGCTCGCAGACCATGATCTGATCGTTGCCCGTCGCCCGCGCCTTGGCCACGACCTGGGCCATGTCGGCGGGTGCCAGGAACTGGCCCTTCTTGATGTTCACCGGCAGTCCCCGGGCGCAGACGTTCTGGATGAAGTTGGTCTGCCGACAGAGGAACGCCGGGGTCTGCAGCACCGACACGACATCCGCCACCTCGTCGAGCGGCGTATCTTCATGCACGTCGGTGAGGACAGGCACCTCCACCTCTCGCTGGACGCGCTCGAGGACTCTCAGACCGGCTTCCAGTCCGGGACCCCGATAGCTCTCGTGGGACGAGCGATTGGCCTTGTCGAAGGAACTCTTGTAGACGAACGGCACGCCGACGTTGGCGGCTACGGACTTGAGCACTGCCGACGTTTCCATCGCCAACGCTTCCGACTCGATGACGCAGGGTCCTGCGATCAGAAAGATCGGCTGGTCAAGTCCCACCTCGAAAGTGCAAAGCTGCAATGCGAACTCCTTTTCGACGTGATGCTGGCGGACGAACGACCACCGGCGGTCTATGCGTCAGCCGGCTGCGACTTCGGTGGTCGCTGGCCGGTCCGCATGCCTGTTGGCCGCCTCGATGAAGCCGCGGAACAGCGGGTGGCTGTCCTGGGGGGATGAACTGAACTCCGGGTGGAACTGGCAGGCCACGAACCAGTCGGCCGTGGGCAGCTCGATCATCTCCACGAGATCGTCCGCGTCGCTGCGCCCCGCCACGGCTAGACCGTGCTTCTCCAGCTCGGCGACGTATTCGTTGTTGACCTCGTAGCGGTGGCGATGGCGTTCCATGACGGAGTCCGCGCCGTACAGTGCCCGGGACAGGCTCGTCCGGGCGAGCAGACAACGCTGTTCGCCGAGCCGCATCGTGCCGCCGAGATCTTCGTCGCCGTCGCGGTGCTCGGTCTTCCCCGTCCGGTCGACCCACTCGGACACGAGGGCGATCACGGGATGCCGAGTGTCCGGATCGATCTCCGTGGAGTGCGCACCCTCGAGTTCGGCCACGTGCCGAGCGAACTCGATCACGGCGGCGTGCAGGCCGTAGCAGATGCCGAGGTAAGGCACGTTGTTCTCGCGCGCATACCGGGCGGCGAGGATCTTGCCCTCGAAACCCCGGGGCCCGAAACCACCCGGCACCAGGATCGCGTGTACGTCGTCCAACACGCTGCAGCCGTTCTGTTCAAGCTGCTCGGCATCGACGTAGCGGACCACCACCTGCGTGCGGTTCGCGATACCGGCGTGAATGATCGCCTCCGAGAGCGACTTGTAGGCGTCCGGCAGGTCGAGGTACTTGCCGACAATGGCGATCTCGGTGGTTCGCTCGGGGGAACTCAAGGCATCGATGACCCGCCGCCATGCGATCAGGTCGGCGCCAATGCAGTCGAGTCCGAATTTCTCCACCACCAGGTCGTCCACGGACTGCTCGTTCAGCAGTACCGGTACCTGGTAGATCGACATCGCGACGTCCTCGAGCGAGATGACCGCACGCTCCTCGACATTGGTGAACAACGCAATCTTGGCGCGAACGGCCTTGGGCAGATGTTCTTCCGAACGGCAAATGAGCACGTCGGGCTGCAGGCCGATGGAACGCAGTTCCTTGACCGAGTGCTGGGTCGGTTTGGTTTTGATCTCGCCCGCCGTGGCCAGTCGCGGCACGAGCGTCAGATGCACGAACAGAGTGTTGCGGGCGCCGATCTCGAGGCGCAGTTGCCGCGCCGCCTCCAGGAACGGCTGCGACTCGATGTCGCCCACGGTGCCGCCGATCTCGACGATGACGATGTCGAAGCCTTCCCCCACGGCACGGATGCGGCGCTTGATCTCGTCGGTGATGTGCGGGATCACCTGTACGGTACCGCCGAGGTAGTCGCCGCGCCGCTCCTTCCTGATGACCTCGTCGTAGACGCTGCCGGTGGTGAAGTTGTTCCGCTGCGACATCCGCGCGCCTCGGATGAAGCGCTCGTAGTGGCCGAGGTCGAGGTCAGTCTCCGCGCCGTCGGCGGTGACGAACACTTCGCCGTGCTGGAACGGGCTCATGGTCCCCGGGTCAACGTTGATGTAGGGGTCCATCTTGAGGATGTTGACCCTCAGTTCACGAGCTTCGAGAACCGCCGCCAGCGACGCCGTGACGATACCCTTGCCGAGCGAGGAAACGACCCCGCCGGTAACGAAGATGTATTGGGTGGTTCCCATCTTGACCCGGATGCCGCCGCTCATGCCGGAAGATGGAAGTGCAGCTTAGCACAGTTTGCCTGATCGGGGATGCTATCGGCCGGCGCCGGTTGGCAGGTCACGGATCGCGCAGTTGCTCCTTGAGTTCCGCGACTTCCGCTTCGAGCTTGCGGCGGTATGCCGCCTCAGTTTCGGCACGGGCGCGCTCGACTTCGGCACGGGCGCGCTCGACCTCGGCACGCGCGCTCTCGGCTTCGGCACGGGCGGTCTCTTCGCGAACCGTGCGCAGATCCTCACCCGTCTCGGGGTTGTGGAAGCGCAGTTCGTCTCCGTCGAGCCAAAGGCACAGACCCAGACTCCTGCTCCGCAATCCGGTTGCACCGTTAGGCAGCACGCTGGGCACAATCGGCCGGTACGTGCCGCCGACCAGCACGAAACCCTGAAGGGCCGGGTTCATGTATTCCGCTCGCGGATCGTACATGAAGTACTCCTCGACGCCCCAGCGCGCGTACCGCGATCTCTTGCGTTCGTCCTCCCGGCGGGTGGTCTTCGACGTGACCTCCAGGATGAACGACGGGCACCGCTCCTGCCAAAGCTTGTAGATGTCCCGGTAGCGGTCTTCCACGCCGAACGCGATGAAGATGTCGGGCGAGAGATGCCGCCTGGGGTTGCCGGGTTCGTCGTACACCAGCATGTTCACGCCGACGTAGGCGTCGGGTCGTGAGTCGAAAAACGTGGTGAGCGCGTGCGCGGCGTCCGCTAGACGCCGGTAGTGCAAGGGAGTCTCCGCCACCGGCCTGCCGTCCGAGGTCGGATACTCAATACCTTCGTCGAAGGCGGCGGCTTCGCTCATGCGTCGATCTCCTTGCCTGCGGCGACCGCAACGCTTGGCCGGTTTGCGTGACCACGCCTGCGAACCGCTCAACGGCCCCGGCAACGTAGCACACGCGCGGCGAACCCCTCAACGGCCGACGCACAAGGCAAACTCCCATCCGGTAAAGCATCGACCCATCCAAGCCTCGACAGACGCCGTTTGTCCTCGACAGCGAGCCACGGACTTGACAGCTTTCGCCCATCCAACGCGTAAGAAAAGGCTGGAATCGCGTGGCTCCGCCTCAGACGACGAGACAGCATGCGCCGCGCCTCCCGTCGTCGAGGCGATCTTGTGGTCGCCCGGATTCGTCAACGAAGCTCTACGTCGAATGGACACGGGCAACCACAAGCCGCCCCGATGGCGGACCGAGACGCGGGGGTGCGAGTCGGGATAGCATCTTGTGATGGCCGACGACGAGCACCGGGGACCGCGTCCCACCGGATTCGACACCCTGGCGCTGCATGCCGGGCAGCGTCCCGACCCAGCCACGGGAGCCCGGGCAACGCCCATCTACCAGTCGGCGTCATTCGTCTTCCCGGACTCCGATTTCGCGGTCGGGCTGTTCAACATCGAACGAGCCGGCCACGTCTACTCGCGCCTGTCCAATCCCACCAACGCCGTGCTCGAGGAGCGCATCAGCGCCCTGGAACACGGCGTCGGTGCCATCGCCACCGCCAGTGGCCAGGCGGCCATGCATCTAGCAGTCGCCACGATCCTGTCCGCGGGCGATCATGTCGTCGCCTCGCGTTCCCTGTACGGCGGTACGCACAATCTCCTGGAATACACGCTGCCGCGTTTCGGCATCGAGACCACGTTCGTCGATCCCCGTTCGCCCGACGCGTTCGCCGCAGCCATCCGCGACGAGACCCGGCTGCTGTTCGGCGAGATTCTCGGCAATCCGGGCCTCGAAGTACTCGACGTGCCCGCCCTCGCCAAGGTCGGCCACGATGCCGGACTACCCCTGCTGGTTGACTCCACCTTCGCCACCCCCTACCTGTGCCGGCCCATCGACTTCGGCGCCGACCTCGTCGTGCACTCCGCCACCAAGTTCCTGAGCGGCCATGGCATCGTCATCGGCGGCCTGCTCGTGGACGGGGGCACCTTCGACTGGGAGGCCTCGGGCAAGTTCCCGACGTTGACCGAGCCCTACGAGGGGTTTCACGATTTGGTGTTCGCCGAGGAATTCGGCCCCCAAGCGTTCACCACCCGTGCGCGCCGCGAGGGCTTGAGGGATTTCGGCGCCTGCATGGCGCCGACCACCGCGTTCCACGTGCTCCAAGGACTGGAGACGCTGCCCATCCGCATGGAGAAGCACGTCGCCAACACCCGCGAGGTGGTCGCCTTCCTCGACGACCACGAGGCCGTGGCGAGCGTCAGCTACCCGGAGTTGCCTTCCCATCCCGACCGCGAACTTGCCCAGCGACTCCTGCCCAACGGCGCCGGGGCGGTGTTCAGCTTCGACATCAAGGGCGGTCGCGAAGCCGGACGGACGTTCATCGAGAACCTCTCGATCTTCTCCCACCTAGCCAACGTCGGGGACGCCAAGTCCCTGGTCATCCACCCGGCGAGCACCACCCATCACCGCATGGATGCCGAAGCTCTGGCGGCCGCCGGGATCGGCGAAGGCCTGGTACGGCTGTCCATCGGGCTCGAGGATCCGCGTGATCTGATCGGCGATCTCAACCGGGCGCTGCGCCGCGCCACGAGAACCCCAGTCCGCGTATCTCGCCAGGGGCCCCGATGATCGCCGAGGATTTTCGCCCCGTGCGAACGCGCTCCTTGGAGCGCGCGCTCGCGACCGAGAGCCTTCAGCCGGGGAGCGCGAG
>VXPO01000016.1:19041-92829 GCA_009839505.1 Gammaproteobacteria bacterium | reverse complement strand
GGGGGGGGGGGGGGGGGGGGGGGGGGGGGGGGGGGGGGGGGGGGGGGGGGTGGGGGGGGGGGGGGGGGGGGGGGGGGGGGGGGGGGTGGGGGGGGCGCGCGCCGCGCCGCCGGCGGCCGCCCCCCCCCCCCCCCCCCCCCCCCCCACCGCCACCATCCTTCAGGTTCTCGAGCGACAACGCCCTCACGGCCGGCGCAACAACCATGGCGCTGGTGGCGAACGCTTGCACCGCCGCGGACCGCTCGCTCACCGCCACCGATGCGCTCATCTTCCGCCGCACGCCGACTTTGACGTTCGAATGCGAGCGCAGTGGAGAGGAAGCAACGGCGACGGCTTCCTGGTTTGACCGCGATCGCGATGGAATCGTCGATCGGGGAGATCTGATCGAGCTTGACGGCCGCGACTGCGATGGCGAGCTGGAGCTGACCCTCGAGGTCCGGACGCTCTTGGGCGACCGCTTTGGCATTCACGAGCTGCGCGGAGACCTGACGTTCACCATGTCCGCTGAGGCCGACGCTGGATCGGTCAGGGACATCGACGGTTCCCTCAGCATGAGCTACACCACACCGGAGCCGGAGACGGTGATCGCCCTCACCGAGGTCGAGGTCGACCGGACAACCGGCGGTCTGCAAGACCGGTTGGCCGCCGCCACGGTGGAAGTCGTTGTCGACCATGCCACCCAGCAGACGTCGTACGAATTCTCGGGAACCGTCGAAGATGGCACCCTCGACGAGTCGTTCGGGTTCGACACGCCGATCGAACTGCTACGCGATGCCGCCGTGTATCCGACAACCGGGCAAGTGCTGCTTCGTGCCGGACCATCCAGGGTGCGGGTTGCCACACGCGGCACAGGAATCCATCGAGAGAGCGTTCTGATCGGGGTGGACGGGGATGGCGACGGTGGCTACACGGACGAGATGGAAGTCTACTGGCAGGACCTCTCGCCCGGCACGCGCTCGCCGTTCGACTTTTTCACAATCCCGCGGGGGTTGTACATCTACCCCAACGCCCCCACGACTGACCGCCGTCTGGTGGTGATCGACCGCATCGGCGGCGCGATCCGCGGGCAAGGAGCATTGGACTACCAGATCTATCGGAACGACGAGTGGGTCGCCGACACGAACGTAATCTACCCAAACGCGACGACCAAGGGCGATGTCTGGGAAGCACGGGCCTCGTTCGAGAGCGGCACGGACAGGGTCTGGTCGGCGAGCGCGAGGATCTGGAACGATCCGCCTGGAATCGCCGCGAATCTGGCTCCCGAACAGCCGGATACCGCAGACGCCGTTGTGGTGTCCGTCGAGGTCAAGGATCGGGATGACGACCCTGTTTCGGTCGACTACGAGTGGCGCGTCAACGACGAGATCGTTGCCGACGTTCATGGCGCGACCTTGCCGGCGGCACGCCACTCCCGTGACGACATCGTCACCGTCGCGGTGGAGGTAGACGACGGAGAGGCGAAGGTCTTGGCGCGGCTTACGACCAACATCGTCGACGCCCAGCCGCGTATTGCAGCGGATGATTCTCCCGCAGCCGTCACTTACGGCGATCGAGTCGAGTTCAACGTGTCGGTCGTCGACCCGGACGAAGACGAGGTCCCTTCCACTTCCTACCAACTCGACTTCGGACCGCCCGGCATGGCGATCGAAGCCGAAAGTGGCAGGGTGAGTTGGACTGCCACGGACCTGCCGATGTTCGACGCAGCGATGGATGTCCATTGGCAGGCAAGTGCGCAGGAGCCGGGGGTCGAACCCCTCCGGGGGACACTCCGAGTCGTCGACCAAGCCCGGTCGTACGCGATCTTCCGCACCGGTGCGCGGACAAACCGGTATTCCGAGTTGTCCGTGGCCGATTTGGATGGAGACGGCGACAGCGAGGTGCTCGCCTACGGGACGCAAGGCCCCCAGCTGGCGGAGTGGGATGGCGACGACTACGTGCAGTCCTGGGCGTATCCATTTCCGCTACACGTCGTTACGGGTGTCCCGCGGAACTACGACGCGCTCGCGCATGCGGACATAGACGGCGATGGCAGACACGAGATATTCACGTCGGCGTCGGGTTCGGTGTCGAGGCTAGACGGGGTCGAGCGGCGCGTGGCGACGTCCGTCGTGATGGAAGACGGGCGATGCAAGGATCTCGAGGTCGCCGACGTGGACGGCGATGGCTCGGTCGAGTTGATCTGTATCGCGTTTGTCTGGGAGGACTCGACGTGGGGATCGCAGGTGTTCGTATTCTCGCCGGACGATCTGGAGATCCTCTGGCGGTCGGACTGGGCGGCGGACCAAGGCTACTCGATCGCCATTGGCAACGTGGACGCCGATGCCGCGCTGGAGATCGTGACCTCGGGTGGGTACGTGTACGACGGTTCGTCCTACGGCCTCCAATGGCGCTCCGATACCGCGTTCGCCCGTGTGAGCCTCCACGACGACATCCACGTCGGCGACATCGACGGGGACGGCATTGACGAAGTCGTGGGCGATGACGTCTACGACGCCGTCGGCCGACGGCAACGGTGGGAACTGCCCGTCGATGCGCCCGACACCCGGGTGGCCGTTGGCGACGTGGTAGGCGATGACGGCAAGGCCGAAGTGATCCTCTGGCATCAGGACGCCACCCACTTGGAAGTGTATGTGTACGACGATCAGGAAGGCGACCTCGTGGCGGGGATCGAGGCGCCGTTGCCGTCTGGCAGCGGAGGGCCTCGGGACATCGTTGCCGGTGATGCCGATCACGATGGTCGGGACGAGATCGTCGTGTACCAGGGCTTCTATAGCGTGATCGGCTTCAATCCGGACCCCGAAATCGAGCGTACAAGTCGTTACCAGGGATGGTTCGAGCACTACATGGGCGGCCAGTTCGAACGCGTCGACGGGACCGACTCGTCCCCCGCAGTCCTTTTCGCCGCCTACAACCGCCACTACCCACGGGAGTACAGCACCCACTTGAGAACCATCCGGCTCTCGACCGAAACCGGGCTGGCGACGTTCGGCGCGTGGTCCATGTCGTCCTGGCCGCCACACAACGCGATCGCGATGGACTACGACCTGGACCAGGATATTGAGCTTGTTGCAGCGACAGGGGCAGCGCGCAGCCTAGACCTCTACGCCTACGATCCGACCGTTGACCGGTGGTCGGTGATGGCCGAATTCGATCTGGGCACGTCTTCGGTCACGTGGCCTGCGAGTGCCGACGTCAACGGTGACGGGCACCCGGACTTGCTCGTAGCGGAGCGGCGCAACCGCCCGAAGGTCTACGCCTACGACGCCTACAACGGGCGTGTGCTCCTCGAAGCGGACGCTCTGCAGGACGACGGCATTGTGGAGGCGGTCGCGGGAGCGGATCTCGACCGGGACGGCTATGCCGAGATCATCGTGGCGACCGACGAGGGAGTGACCGTGGTGTTCTCACGCGGACCCGAGGATCCCGTCTTCAGACGAACCACGCATCGGGCCTCCGGTTACGATGTGATCGTTGATGACGTTGACGACGGGCCGGAGCTTTGGCTGGTTGGGCACTACAGAGTCGCGAGGTGGAATGCCGAGTTCCAGCATCTCGGCACGTTCTATATGGAGTCCGATTGGCGTCGATGTCCGGAAACCGTGTGGTGTGGGCAAGGGCCAGGTTATTGGTTGCTCGACGGCCACTACCGGTACGAGTCCGCCAACGGCGAGTCGCAGTTGCTGGTCGCGGGGTTCAGCGCATGGCACTCCGGCGGCACGGAGAGTTCGAAGGTCATCGCCTACGACGTGGCGTCGGGTGGAAAGATCTGGGAGTCGCCGGCTCTTCATGGTCGCGTCCGTTCCATTCACGGCCTGCAGATCGATGGTCGTGCAGTTTTGTCGGTAGCGACATCGCGGGGCATTTACTTGACTCGGTAGGGGAGTCGGACGTGACGGAACTCCCGCGGCTACCGCGTCCCCGACACGGTATCCGCCGGGAGTCGATTTGGAGGTCGAAGTGACCCATGTTTGAGGTCCTCGCCACGGACGGTGCTGCGCGCCGGGGCCGGTTGACGACCCCCCACGGAGCGGTGGAGACGCCCGTTTTCATGCCCTGCGGCACCTACGGGACCGTCAAGGGCATGACCCCGGCGGCGTTGCGCGAGACCGGGACGCGGATCCTGCTCGGCAACACCTTCCATCTCATGTTGCGTCCGGGCGATTCCGTCGTCCGGGACCTTGGCGGCCTGCATGGGTTCATGGGGTGGGACGGGCCGATCCTCACCGACTCCGGCGGCTACCAGGTGTTCAGCCTGCGCCAAGAGCGTCCTTCGAGTGCGAAACCGTCCAAGCCGAACGTTCGCATCGACGAGGCCGGCGCCACCTTCCGTTCACCCGTCAACGGCGACCTGGTGAGCCTCGATCCCGAACGTTCCATCGAGGTCCAGCACAATCTCGGCGCCGACATCGTCATGTCCTTCGACGAGTGTACCGACTATCCGGTCGGCCGCGACGCGGCGGAAGAATCCATGCGCCGGTCGATGCGCTGGGCGGCGCGGGGACGGGAGCGTCACGGCGACCATCCGAGTCTGCTGTTCGGCATCGTCCAGGGCGGCATGTATCCGGAACTGCGGACCGATAGCCTGGCCGAACTGGTCGGCATGGGGTTCGACGGCTATGCCATCGGCGGGCTGTCGGTGGGCGAGCCGAAGGAGGAGATGGACGCCATCGTCGCGCACCTCGCGCCCGCCATGCCGGCGGACAAGCCGCGCTACCTGATGGGCGTCGGTACGCCGGAGGACTTAGTGCGCGGCGTGTGCGCCGGCATCGACATGTTCGACTGCGTGCTGCCTACCCGGAACGCCCGCAACGGGCACCTGTTCACGTCCGCCGGGGTGGTCAGAATCCGGAACTCGGCGCACCGAAACGACCCAGGGCCCATCGATCCGGAATGCTCGTGCTACACGTGCGCGAACTTCTCACGGGCGTATGTTCACCACCTCGACCGCTGCGGTGAAATCCTCGGTCCGGTGCTGATGACCATCCACAATCTGAGCTACTACCAGGCCCTGATGGAGCAATTGCGTGGTGCCATCGAAGCGGGTACATTGGCGGGCCTTGCCCGGACCCTGTTGGATGGGGACGCACACCGATGACCGATATGCCTGAACTTGCCTACGCCACCGCGGCCGGTGGCAGTCCTTGGACGATGTTCCTGCTTCTCGGGGGCATGTTCGTGCTTATGTACTTCCTCATGATTCGACCCCAGAGCAAGCGGCGCAAAGAGCACCAGGCGCTGGTCTCGAGCCTATCCAAGGGCGACGAGGTGGTGACCGTCGGCGGCATCACCGGTCAGGTCACCAAGGTCGAGGAAGGCTTCGTCAAGGTGCGCGTGGCCAACAACGTCGAACTCAGGGTGCAGAAGAGTTCGGTGGGTGCGTCGCTGCCGAAGGGGACCATCAAGTCCCTCGAGGACGGCTGACACCTCGCGCAAGTCACCGTGCCCAGAAACCCCAGGGAGCCCAGCGGCCTGAGCCCGCTGGGGTTGCCGCGACGCCCGGCGCGGGCGAGCGCTCCCCAAGGACGCTTGGCACTGTGGCGATACCTGGTATTCGCCGGTGTCATCGCGCTTGGCGCACTGTACGCGGCGCCGAACCTGTTCCCGCCCGACTTCGCCCTGCAGATCACCGCGGACAACAGCGGCCGCCCGGTCGATCAAGGCTTGATCGACGACCTGACGATACTCGTCGAGGACGGAGGCATTGGCGTTGTGGGCAGCGAACTGCTGGCCGAGGGTGGCCTGATCCGGGTGGCCAATGCCGACGACCAACTGCGGGCCAGCGCGCTGTTGCAGGACCGACTGAACCCGCCGGGCGAGGAACGACAATACGTGGTCGCGTTCAACCTCGCCTCGACCACGCCGGATTGGTTGACCGGAATCGGCGCCCAACCGATGACGCTGGGCCTCGACCTTCGGGGCGGCGCGCATTTCCTGCTCCAGGTCGACATGGTGGAGGCGCTCTCCAAGCGTCTCGCCGACGAGGCCGAGAAGGTCAAGGACATGCTGCGCGAGGAGCGCATCCGCTACCGCAGCACCGACATCGTCATCGAAGGCCAGACCATGCGCTTCGCGTTCGCGACGCCGCAGTTGCGCGATCTGGCCGTGGCGGTCATCGAGGACGAGTTCCGCGAGCCTGACTACACGCTGGAATCGGTGGATGTCGGCAACCGGGCCGGTTTCCTGATCACCGTCCAGAGCGACAAGATCCGCGAGATCGAGAGCAATGCGGTGGAGCAGAACCTGACGGGACTGCGCAACCGCATCAACCAACTCGGCGTCGCCGAACCGCTCGTGCAGCGGCTCGGCGGCAACCGCATCGTCATCGACCTGCCGGGGGTCCAGGACAGCGCCGACGCCAAGCGCAAGATCAACAAGTTCGCGAACCTCGAGTTCCGCCTTGAGGCCCAGGCCAACGACCGACCGTCGGAGATCGACCGGTGGCCCTATGGCGGCAGCGTCGTGGAGCTGAACAAGCGGGTCATCCTCACCGGTGACCACGTCATCCATGCCGCCCAGGGGAGGGACTTCGAGACTGGCCTGCCCCAAGTCGACATCAAGCTCGACAGCCGCGGCGGCGAGATGTTCCACGAGGCCACCGCGCCCAACATCGGGCGGCGCATGGCGGTGATTTTCATCGAGCACAAGCCCATCGTCACCACCGAGATCGTGGACGGCGAGCGCGTGGAACAGCACAGCAGCCGACCCGAGAAGCGCGTCATCACCGTGCCTACCATCCAGGCCGCGTTGGGCTACAACTTCCGCATTACCGGAGTGACGGTGCGCGAAGCCCAGGATCTGGCGTTCCTGCTGCGTGCGGGGGCGTTGGCCGCGCCCATGTACATCGTCGAGGAACGCACCGTCGGCGCATCGCTTGGCGAGGAGAACATCGAGCGCGGCATGATCGCCGTGGCCACGGGCTTCGTCCTCGTGCTGATCTTCATGGCCGTGTACTACAAGGTGTTCGGCCTCATCGCCAACGTCGCGCTGACCTTGAACCTGGTGATCCTGGTGGCGGTGATGTCGCTCCTGCAGGCGACCCTCACGCTGCCGGGCATCGCCGGAATCGTGCTCACCGTGGGCATGGCGGTGGATGCCAACGTGCTGATCTTTTCGCGCGTCCGTGAGGAGCTGAAGACTTCGCCGCCGGCGGTGGCGATCCAGGCGGGCTACGACCGTGCGTTTCTCACCATCCTGGACGCCAACCTGACGACGCTGTTCGTGGCGCTGATCCTGCTCACCATCGGCAGCGGTCCCATCGCCGGGTTCGCCGTGACCCTGTCCATCGGCATCATCACCTCGATGTTCACGGCCATATTTGGCTCGCGCCTCCTGGTGCACCTGATCTACGGACGCCCCCGGGTCGAGAAGGTCCTGATCTGATGACGACGTTTGACTTCATGGGCAAGCGCCGAATCGCCGCGGGAGTGTCGATCGTGCTCGTGCTTGTCGCCATCGCGTCGGTGATCATCGTCGGCGTGAACCGGGGCCTCGACTTCACCGGCGGCGTCCGGGTGGAGATCGGTTTCGCCGCGCCGGTCGCCGCGGAGGACGTGAGAACCGTCCTCAATGACGCCGGACTCGCCGAAGGCGTGGTCCAGAACTACGGTTCCGAAACAGACATCCTCGTGCGCATGCCACCGGTACCCGGGGTCGACCAGTCGGAGGTGGGGGATCGTATCGTCGAGGCCGTGCAGACGCGGTTCGACGACGTCGCGCTACGCAATCTCGAGTTCGTTGGGCCGGCGGTCGGCGAGGAGTTGACCGAGCAGGGCGGGCTGGCGCTGCTGGTTGCTCTCGGCGTGGTCATGCTCTACATCATGTGGCGCTTCACCGGGAAATTCGCCATCGGTGCCGTGACCGCGCTGGTCCACGACGTGGTGATCACCGTCGGAGCGTTCTCGGTCTTCCAGTGGACATTCAACCTGCCCGAACTCGCGGCGCTTCTGGCCGTGATCGGCTATTCGCTCAACGACACCATCGTGGTGTCCGACCGCATCCGCGAGAACTTTCGTGGTATTCGGCGCGGGACGCCGCACGAAATCATCAACCAGTCTCTGAACCAGACCCTCGGGCGGACCTTGGTAACGTCGTTGACCACCCTGCTCGTGCTCGTGGTGCTTCTGATCGTTGCGGGCGAGCAGATCGCCGGATTCGCCACGGCGCTGACCATCGGTGTGGTGGTCGGAACCTATTCGTCGATCTACGTTGCGGCGAATGTCCTGCTGACCATGGGCATCACCAAGCAGGATCTCGCCCTGCCCGAGAAAGAGGGCGTCGAAGACAACGCGTAGCCCGCTACGGCGTGCCGGTTCCGGGGATCATCAAACCGCGAATGGCCGGTCCCACGGACGTGTCGTCGAGTCCCTCCGCCAACAAGAACCCGTCCGCTGCCATCGTGGTCTCGGGGCACGTCTCGTCCTCGCGGTAGCCGAGCGCGGCCTTCAAGCGCGCCTCGTCCGGATCGCCGAACGGGTGATTGAAGTCGTCCGCCACGGCGCATCCAGGCACTTCGGTCCTGGCCGAGGGGTTCCTCGATGGCGTGAACCCGTCCGCGTAGTCGCCGAATCCCTTGGCGTTGACGCTTTGGAACTGAACCGTGAAGTAGGTGGTCCCGCAGTTGTCGGTCGGATAGAAACCGTACGGCTTGCCGCAGGTAGTGGCGCCGATCAGGATCACCTCCAAGTCGATGCCTCGCAGACTGTTGATGATCGATTCGCTGGCTGAACATGTTGACGGCCCGGAGATGATGAAGACGCGGTCGAGGTTGAGTTGGGGAAGGGCTCGGCCAGGGGATGCGGACAGGCCGACGGTAGTCGTTTGGAAGAGGGTGGGCCGGAGCATTTGGCCGGTGACCGGGTTGAACGTCGGGTGCTTGCTGTTGAACTTCAGCTCACTGAACACCCGGCCCTGTGCGGCGGAGGGACCGGCGATCATGTAGGCCAACTGGCTGGCGATGACTAGGTAGCCGCCGGGGTTGTAGCGCAGGTCCAAAACCAAGTCCTCGACATCGGCGTCCGCCAGTTCTCGGATCGCGCCCACCAGGCGCCGCTCGGCGGGGGCGATGTGGCTGTTGAACAGCATGTAGCCGACGCGCCCCGTGTCCGTCTCGATCACCCGCACGTGTTGGACAGGGTCGGTCGTGATCACCGCCGAGCTCATCGCGACGGTGCGGGTTTCCTCGCTGCCCGGGTCCTGGACCAGGAAACGATGGGTCTCCCCGACCCGCCTGGGGAAGAGTCCTGCGTTTAGTGGGCCGGCGGCGCCGTTGGTCACGGACACGCCGTCGACGCGAAGGATGCGGGTTCCACGCAGCAGGTCCACCCCGGCACTCGTTGCGGGTGAGCCGGGTTCGGTGTAGGCAACGCGGATGTCCCGCGGCGGGCGGCGCGAAAGCACGGCGAATCTGGCACCGTAGCCTGCGGATACGCCGGACCGCGAACGCGCGACGTAGGCTGCCGTGTCTTCCCAGAAGTGGAACTGGTCCTTGGGGATGCCCGAATCCGTCGTGGCCTCCGTCTTCATGTGTTGGAAGTACGTTGGCGTGTCGCAGCAGGCGGGGTCCCGATCCTCGATCTCGTCGTACCAGAGATAGGTGTCGTTGCTCCAGGAGCGGAGCCAGTTGTTCTCGTCCAGCATCGCGCCCTGTTGGTCGGGGAACGCGTCGCCGTCCTCGTCGACGCCCGAACGTGGTACCGCGCAGAAGTCCTTGAAATCCGCGTCGTCCGCGAACACGCCGCGGACCCAGCCGGATTCGGATTGCACCGTCACCGTGAAGCTCACCGCCGGGGATGTCGCGTTGGCGCTGCCGCTGTTGTCCGTCGCGGTCACCGTGACCGTGGCGGTTCCGGACGCTTGGGCGGAGAGGGTGAGGGTTAGGCCGTCGACCGAGACGGTGACGACGCTATCGTCACTCGATGCCTCGATCGTATGGGTGTCGGACGCGTCGCGGTCGGTTACGGAAACACTGACCTCGAGTGTGTCGCCGACGGTCAGGGCGGCCGGATCCGATATCGCGGCGATGGACGGTCTGGCATTGCTGGTCGGGGATGGGCCGGGCGCCGGGCCACCGCCGCCACCTCCGCCCCCGCATCCGGCCAGCCACGCCAACGATCCGGCCAGAACCGGAACCGCAATACCACGTGCGTATCGGTTCATGAGACGCGTCAAGTCGAACGATCGGAGCGAGACTACTTCATGCACGGAGCCCGTGCACCGCCTTCACCCCTCCGCCAGGGTCACGTCGCGATTCGCTTCGGCAGTCGCCCGGATCACGCGCAGCATGGCGCGGAACAATCTCGGATTGGCGGCCACGATGTTGCCGGTTTCGAGGAAGCGGTCTCCGCCGGCCGCGTCGCCCACGAAACCGCCCGCTTCGCGCACGATCACGGCGCCGGCGGCCGTGTCCCAGGGCTTGAGACCGAGTTCGAAGAAACCGTCCACCCGTCCTGCTGCCACGTAGGCCAGGTCGAGGGCCGCGGAGCCTTGGCGTCGCAGCGTGCGGCAGCGGGACATGAACACCTTGAGCACGTCGGTGTAGGAATCGATATGGGTTGCCACGCTTGCGAACGGCAACCCGCCGGCGATGATCGAGTCGTCGATGCGGTCGCGCGAGGCCACACGGATGCGTCGTCCGTTCAACCGCGCCCCCGCACCCCGGGTGGCGGCGAATTCCTCGTTGCGCACATGATCCACCACCACCCCGTGGAGCAGGGTGGCTCCTCGCGTGACCGCGATGGACGTGCAGAAGTGCGGTATGCCGTGGACGAAGTTGGTCGTTCCGTCCAGGGGATCGACGATCCACGAGACGCGTGGTTCCGGGACATCGCCGATGGGACCGAGTTCGGCCTTGGTTTCGGGTGGCGCCTCTTCAGGATCCCGGCTGCCCCGTTCTTCGCCGACGACGTCGTGGTCGGGATAGGCCTTGCGAATGGTGTCGACGATGATGTCCTCGGCCTCGAGGTCCACCTCCGACACAAGGTCGTTGCGACCCTTCTCCTGGACGTGGAGGGTGTCCACGCGATCCATGGCGCGAAGGATCACCTGACCCGCCCGGCGCGCGGCACGCAACGCGATATTGACCATCGGTTCCATGTCGATCCTGATTGTAGGCCTGGGCGCGTGGGAGACATCCGCCCCGCCGACGGCGTGCGGGCGGTGGCGCGGTATGCTACGCGACCGACGCCTACGAAGGAAGAAAGCCCGATGCCACCGGAGCCCGCAACGCCCGCGGCGGCCGTCCGCATCGTGCTCGTGGAACCGAGCCATCCGGGCAACATCGGTGCCGCCGCGCGGGCGATGAAGACCATGGGGTTTGACGAGCTCGTACTCGTTCGTCCAGAGCGGTTCCCCGACCCGCAGGCACAGTGGCGCGCCGCGGGCGCCGAGGATGTCGTCGACTCGGCGCGGGTTGTCGACGATCTCGACGAGGCGATCGCGGATTGCGGGTGGGTTGTCGGCACGAGCGCCCGTGCCCGCCGTGTACCTTGGCCCGTGGAGACGGCGGAGCAGTTCGCCGCGAGGCTCGCCGACGAGGGTCTCGGCGGGCGACCCGCAGCGATCCTCTTCGGCCGCGAGACCAGCGGTCTCAGCAACGAGGAACTGAACCGCTGCAACCTCCACGTAGTCATTCCCGCGCATCCCGACTATTCATCGCTCAACCTGGCGATGGCCGTGCAGGTGGTGTGCTACGAACTGCACAAGCCGATGGCGGACGCGGAGTCACATGAACGTCGCCCCGAGTCGCACTGGGACCGGCGCCTGGCGAGCGCACGTGAGATGGACGGTTTCTATCGCCACTTGGAAGAGGTTCTCGTCGCCATCGACTTTCACGATCCGGAGGCACCCCGGCAGACGTTGACCCGGCTCCGGCGCTTGTTCAACCGGGTCCGTGCCGACGCCACCGAGGTGGCCATTCTCCGCGGCGTGCTGAAACACGTCGAACAAGCCATCCAACGAAACCCGTAGGGGGGGCGACCCTTGTGGTCCCCCGTGTTGGAAAGCACGAAAGGGGACATCCACCCTGAGCACGAAAAGGGACATCCACCTTTCGCCGCGATTGGGACATCCGATGCTCGCAGGGTGGATGTCCCTGTTTCGGCGAAAGGTGGATGTCCTTTTTGTTGCCCCTTGTGGTCGCCCGTGTTGGCGAATCCGCCCCGTGCGTTGTACGCCACAGTGCTAGGATGCCGGGGATGACCCCGACGTGCGCCATCCGACCCTTGATCGCGATCCTGTGCATATCGGGCTGCGCCACCACGCCGCAACCGGAACAGCGGTTCGAGGTCCGGATGAAGATCCCCTTCGAGTTCACGGATCCCTGCCCCAAACTGGCGACCGTCCTCGCGTTGCATGAACTGTTGAGCTACGGCGGGATGCCGCCGGACCCCGACGACGAGCACCTGAAGCGGCTCAAGAGCGAACTGGCGACCCGCTGTCCGGCGGACGTCGACCCCGAACCGGAGAGTCTTGGTCTGGCGATCGACTTCCCGACCATGGCCTGCGCGCGACTAGACGCCATGCTGTCCATGGTCGGTGCCTTCGGCGGAGCCGATCTGCTCCCGCGTCGTCAACGAATCGTCGCAGATTGGCTGGTCGACCGAGTGAATGCCGAGATTGACGAACGGTGTGCACCGTGACGACTCGGGATTGGTGGAAGTGCAAGGCCGCCTAGCGGTTCCAACCGGGCGAGAGGGGCGAGGCGCGAGGCACCGACAGGCTGCTAAAATGCGGCCAATGGCTCAGCCTGGTTTGCCATGCGCCTGACGACCAAGGGGCGATACGCCGTCACGGCAATGCTCGATGTCGCGTTGCACGCGAACGAGGGGCCGACGTCGCTCGCCGACATCGCCGACCGGCAGGGCATTTCACAGGCCTACCTGGAACAGCTGTTCGGCCGACTGCGGCGCGCCGGGCTCGTGGAGAGCGTGCGCGGTCCGGGAGGCGGCTACCGTCTGCGGCACGATCCCGAAGAGCTGAGCGTCGCCGATGTGGTCGGCGCGGTGGGCGAGGGCGTCGACGCAACCCGGTGCGGGGGTACCGGGGACTGCCAGGACGGCGAGACCTGTCTCACCCACGAACTGTGGGCTGACCTCTCCATGCAGATCCACCTGTTTCTCTCGCGCATCAGCTTGGCGAGTCTGGTGCGCCGGGGCGATGTGATGTCGGTGGCCCGGAGACAGGACATTGGCAACCTGATCGCCACCCGACACGTCTGAATGAGCAGTAGCCGACCGCGCGCGGTCTATCTCGACTACGCCGCCACGACGCCCGTGGACCCGCGCGTGGCACAGAAGATGAGTGGTTGCCTGATGACCGACGGGGAGTACGGCAATCCGGCGTCCACCTCGCATGCCTACGGTTGGGACGCGGCCGAACTGGTTGACGCCGCCCGTGCCGACGTGGCGGCCCTCATCAACGCCGATCCGCTCGCCATCGTCTGGACGTCCGGCGCGACCGAGTCGGACAACCTGGCTTTGAAAGGGGTTTTCGAAGCCACCGGCGGCGGTCACCTGGTCACCACCAGCTACGAACACAAGGCGGTGTTGGACACTGCGCAATACTTGGAGAACCGGGGCGTTTCCGTGACGTACGTTGACCCGGATCCCGACGGGGTCGTTAACCCGGACGCTCTCGCGCGAGCGTTGCGCGACGACACGGTGCTGGTTTCGGTCATGCACGCCAACAACGAGGTGGGCACCGTCAACGACATTGGTGCCATCGGTCGGCTTTGCCGGGGCCGCGATGTCGTCTTCCACACCGACGCGGCGCAGAGCGCGGGCAAGCTGCCCATCGACGTGGAGCGCGACTGTTTGGACCTGGTGAGCCTCTCGGCGCACAAGATCTACGGACCCAAGGGCATCGGTGCTTTGTATGTCCGCCGTCAACCGCCGGTTGCGGTGACGGCGCAGATCCACGGCGGCGGACACGAACGGGGCATGCGTTCGGGCACCCTGGCGACGCACCAGATCGTCGGCATGGGCGAGGCGTTCCGGCTCGCGGCCGCCACACTTGCGTCGGAGAGCGCGCGGATCGCCGAGCTGCGCTCGAGATTGTGGTCGCATGTCAGGCAGATTCCTGGTTCGCACCTGAACGGCTCGCTGGAACACCGGCTGCCGGGCAATCTGAACGTGGCCTTCGACGGCGTGGATGGCGAAACCCTCTTGCTGGCCCTCGACGATGTGGCCGTGTCTTCGGGTTCGGCCTGCACCTCGGCAACCGTCGAGCCCTCGTACGTGCTGCGCGCCATGAATGTCGACGATGATCTGGCGGCGAGTTCCCTGAGGCTGACGATCGGCCGGTTCACCACCGCGGATGACGTGGACTTCGCGGCGCGGCGCCTCGGCGAGGTCGTCGGTACGCTGCAAGAACGCGCCCGGGGCGTATAATCCGCGCCCGGGCGGCGAAGCCGCCGATCCGACGCAACTCCAACCAACACCGGAGGACTCCGATGGCGGTCGAAAGGACCCTATCCATCGTCAAGCCCGACGCGGTGGCGAAGAACCTGATCGGCGAGATTTATTCCCGCTTCGAGAAGGGCGGTCTCGCCATCGTCGCGACGAAAATGATCCGCCTTTCTCCGGATGCAGCGGGGGGCTTCTACGCCGAGCACCGCGGCAAGCCCTTCTACGACCCGCTCATCGAATACATGTGCTCAGGACCCATCGCTGTGCAGGTGCTCGAAGGCGAGAACGCCATCAGGGTCAACCGGCAGTTGATGGGTGCCACGGACCCCGCCGAAGCCGCACCGGGTACGATTCGCGCCGATTTCGCGCAGTCCATCGATGCCAACGCGGTGCACGGTTCCGACTCGCCGGAGTCCGCCGACCGCGAAATCGCCTACTTCTTTTCCACCGACGAAATCTGCGCCAGGGGCCTGAACGGCGGGGGCTGACCCATGGAGCCGATTCCGACGCCACCCGGCGGGGACTCCCGCGAAGCGGAGGCTTCGGCCGACCGCGAGGGTGATTCGCGGCACGTTGACAGCTTGGCCGACGAGCCGATCGCCACGGACACCAAGGTCAACCTGCTCGGTATGCCCCGGGCGGACCTTCAGGCGTTCTTCGACGCCTTGGGCGAGAAGCCCTACCGGGCTCGCCAGGTGATGAAGTGGATCTACCATGCCGGGGTCGACGACTTCCACGCGATGACCGACATCTCGAAGTCCCTGCGAACCCGTTTGGACGCCATCGCCGAGATTCGGGCACCCGAGTTCGGGCCTGCGCAGCGTGCCACGGACGGGGTGGTCAAGTGGCCGGTGCGGGTTGGCTCGGGCCAGGCGGTGGAGGCGGTGCTCATCCCCGACGCGAAAAACGACCACGCCGCGGCGTCGGTGCCCGCCGCAAGAAGTCGGCCGCGCCGGCAGGGGCTCGCTGGCGAGGAGCGGTCGTCCCGGCGCCAGACACTGTGCATCTCTTCCCAGGTAGGTTGCGCCTTGGATTGCAGCTTCTGCGCCACGGGCAAGCGCGGCTTCAATGGGAATCTCAGCCGCGCCGAGATCGTCGGCCAGGTCTGGCGCGCCGAATTGGAGGCGGGAGACGGTCGGATGGGGGCGGGCAGCGATGACCGCAACATCACCAACGTGGTGTTCATGGGGATGGGCGAGCCTCTGTTGAACTTCGATGCGGTTGTCGGTGCCGCTGATGTGCTCACGGACGACTTGGCGTTCGGAATCTCGAAACGCCGCGTGACGATCAGCACCGCCGGTGTCGTGCCGCGCATCCGCGACCTTGCGGCCGTGAGCGATGTCTCGCTGGCGGTATCGCTGCACGCCGCACGGGACGAGTTGCGGGACGTCCTGGTGCCGTTGAATCGCAGGTACCCCATCGCCGAACTGCTGGCGGCTTGCCGCCACTACGGCGGCGGTCTGGGCGAGCGGCGCGCCGTGACCATCGAATACACCCTGATCGAGGAGGTCAACGACACGTTGCGGGATGCCCGGGAACTGGCCGCAGTGCTCGCCGGATGGCGATGCAAGATCAATCTCATCCCGTACAACCCCTTCCCCGAGGATCGACACGGTTACCGGCGGCCTTCCAAGGAACGGGTGCGCCGCTTCCAGCGGTGCCTGATGGATGCCGGCTACTCCGCCATGATTCGCGCGACGCGCGGCGACGACATCGGTGCCGCCTGCGGTCAGTTGACGGGCAAGGTGGCCGATCGTACTCGCCGACGAGAGCGTTTCCTGGCCGGCGGCGTGACGGCGTGATGGCCCCGAAGGCGACCGGTGTCGGTGGAGAGTCCGATACCACGGAGGCCAAGAGCGCCAGCGACGAGGGCGCCGAGTCGGGGGTCGGACCTGGAGCAGCGCTGAGGGAAGCGCGTCAGCAGATGGGCCTCGACGCCGGTGAGGTGGCTCGGTCGCTGAAGGTCGATGAGGACGTCATCACTGCGCTTGAGGGTGAGCGCTACGGCGAGCTTCCGGCACTCGTCTATACACGTGGTTACGTGCGGCGATATGCAGGTCTCGTGGGTCTCGATGCAGACGCCCTGTGTGCCCAACTCGATGCGCTGCAACGTGACGATCCCGCAGTCGTGCGCATGTCTTCGACGAGTCGCAGTACCTCGGTGGCAGCGCTGTATCGCGAACACGCCGGCGTTCTTTTCGGCAGCGTCGTGTCGTTGGTGGTGGTGGCCATTGTTGCGGCGGTGTGGATCGCGTGGCGATCGGCGAAGGACCCGGTTGTGGAGCCGATCGACAGTCCGTTGGCGACGGAACCTCCTGCCGACCTGGGAGTACCCAGCGACGAAACGAATCCGCCGGTCGGCGCGCTCGCGGCGACTGATGGGCACCAAACTGCCGATACGCAAGCCACGGTCGCCGAGAGCGATGACGTCAACGGCGAGAACTCGCCCGCCGGCCCGCTGGCGGTTACGGACGAACTGGAGTTCCTGTTCAGCGACGACTGCTGGGTGGAGGTGCGCGGTGGCGAGGGCGAACTGTTGCACATGGATCTGGCGCGGGCGGGGGATACCTTGAATGTCACCGGCGATGCGCCGTTCTCCATCGTCCTGGGGTACGCGCCCGGCGTGCGGCTGACCTACAACGGCGACGCCGTTGCCCTCGGTCCGCATACCCGCAATCGAAAAGCCGAACTGGTTCTGGGGCACTAGTGCCCGAGACGATGAGCCGCCCCACGGCTTGTTCAGAGTTCCCAATGCTCCGTCGGAGCACTAGGATGGTGGGTTTGTTGAAGCAGCGTTGCAGGAGCTCACGGTGAAGTACCAGCGGGTGCGCGGCATGCGCGACATCCTGCCCGAGGACACCGCGCGGTGGCGGGAAGTCGAGGGCGTGGTCATCGATGTGCTGCGTCGTTACGGGTACCGGGAAATACGCCTTCCGCTGCTGGAGGCCACGGAGGTCTTCAGCCGAGGCGTGGGGGAGGCCACCGACCTGGTCGAGAAGGAGATGTACACCTTCGACGATCGCAAGGGCAAATCCCTATCGCTCCGACCCGAGGGGACCGCGAGCTGTGTCCGGGCCTGCATCGAGAACGGCCTGTTGCACAACCGGACGCAAAGGCTGTGGTACCACGGCCCGATGTTTCGCTACGAGCGACCGCAAAAGGGTCGCACGCGGGAACACACGCAGATCGGGGCGGAAGTCTTCGGCATCCCAGGCCCGGAAGTGGACGCGGAAATCCTCGTCATGCTGGCGCGGGTATTCCGCGAGTTGGGCGTGGGGAGCGCGGTCTCACTGGAAATCAACAGCCTCGGCTCCGGTGAATCGAGGACCCGGTACCGTGAGGCGCTGGTGGACTACCTGTCCCCCCGTCGGGACGAACTGGATGCCGACAGTCGCCGGCGCCTGGCCACCAATCCGCTGCGCATCCTGGACAGCAAGGTCGCGACGACGCGCGACATCGTTGCCGGCGGACCGGACCTCGCGGGCTACTTAGACGAGAACGCCCGTGCCCGCTTCGACGCGCTGTGCGACCAGCTGGATGCGGCCGGCGTCGGCCATCGGGTCAACCCGCGACTCGTGCGCGGTCTCGACTACTACACCGATGTCGTCTTCGAGTGGGTGACCCGTGACCTTGGCGCTCAGGATGCGGTGTGTTCGGGCGGACGCTACGACGGATTGGTCGAACGCCTCGGCGGGCGCGCGGTCCCGGGCGCCGGCTTCGGAATGGGGCTCGACCGGGTCTTGCTGCTGCACCAAGCGCTGGTGGAACGTCGCTACACCGATGCTGACGTCTACGTCGCGGTGACCGGTCCCCATGGACCGCGGGCGGCACAGGTGGCGGAGCAGGTCAGGGAACAAACCCGGCTGCGCGTGGTCCAACATGCGGGCCTTGGGGGACTCCGGAGCCAACTCAAGGAAGCGGACCGCAGCGGTGCGCGTTGGGCGGTCATTGTGGGCGACGACGAAGTGGCGGAAAATCGCGTCTCGTTGAAGGCCCTGCGCGAAGAGTCCGACCAGACCATGGTTGATGTCGAGGAACTGCTCGCGCGCCTTGGGCCGTCGGCACAATCCGGAGAATAGGCGGAGTATGGCTGACTACCTCACCGACGAGGAACAGGCGGAACGGCTCAAACGCTGGTGGGAGCAGAACGGCACGTCGCTGGTGGTCGGGCTGGTGCTCGCGGTCGGCGTCGTCGTCGGCTGGCGCTACTACCAGGACTACCGGGCCGAACGTGCCGACATGGCCTCGGACGCCTATGCATCCTATCTCGTAGCCCGTGACGAAGTCGCATCGACCGAGGAGCCGTTGGCGATCATCGACACCGAGTTCGAGGGCAGCACGTACCATGTGTTCACCCTGCTCTACCGCGCCGCCGACCAGGTGGCGGAGTCGGACTGGGAGGAAGCGCTGGCGCTGCTCGAACGGGCGGTGGATCTGGCGGAGGACGGTCCGGTCCGGGACGTCGCCCGACTGCGGGCCGCGAAGGTGCTCTACCAGCTTGACCGGCTCGAAGACAGCGAAGCGCAGTTGGCGCTGGTCCGTAGTCCGGGGTTCGAAGCTCACGTTGCCGAGTTGTCCGGGGACGTGTTTTTCGCCCGGGGTGATATGGCGCGCGCCCGTGATGCCTACCAGGCTGCCATCGATGCTGCGCGCGGCGATGGGGTGGAGGGCGTGCTCGGTGTGGAGTTCATGGAACTCAAGCTTGCCAGTCTGACGGTTGCAGCTCCCGAGGAGTCCGATGACGCGGATGATTCCGTTGATTCGTCGCCCGCGGAGACCGAGATCAACGCGACGGAGACCGACGACGGCGACGCCGGATCGGATCCACGGGAAGGGGACCCGGTCGAAGATGACTCAACGGGCCAGCGTCGGTCGGAGGGTGAACAGTGATCCCGCATTCGCACATCGCCGCTCGAACACTGGCTGTCGTCGCCGCGCTTTGGCTCGGCGGCTGCAGTTTCTTCTCGTTCCTACCGTTCGTCGATGAACCGAAGGACAAAGACGAGGAAGGCGAGGCCACGCCCTTGGTGGACTTCGAGCCGGAAGCCGTCATCGACCGGCACTGGCGAACCAAGGTGGGACGCGGTCTCGGTCGGAAGTCTCTGCGCCTCACGCCCACGGTGATCGCGGACCGGGTGTTCGCCGCCGACGGCTATGGTCGCGTCGTCGCCTTGGACCGCTTCAGCGGCAGGAACATCTGGTCCGTTTCCGTCGGCAAACCCGACGGGATTCCGTTCTACCAGTTCTGGGATCGTCGGGATCCGTCGTTCGTGACCGGCGGTGTCGGGGCGGGCGAGGGCACCATTCTGATCGGCACGATGCGGGGCGAGGTAATCGCACTAGACGCTGCCGACGGTTCCGAACTGTGGCGCCAGCAAATGTCGAGCGAGGTTCTGTCACCGCCTGTCGGTGCCGACGGCGTGGTCATGACCCAAATGAGCGATGGGCGCTTGGTCGCGTTGGAGGCGGACGACGGCTCGACGCGGTGGGCGTTCGACAACCAGGTGCCGCTACTCACGCTACGCGGCACGGCCACGCCAGTGCTCGGAGGCGGTCTCGTGTTCGCGGGTTTCGGAGACGGCAGCGTCAAGGCGGTGGAGACACAGACCGGGGAGCCGATCTGGGAGCATCGCGTCATGCTTCCCGAGGGGCGTACCGAACTGGATCGCTTGGTGGACGTCGACGGCACGCCTCTGCTGGTCGCCGAACGGGGCGCGTTGTTCGCGGTGAGCTACCAGGGTCGTCTGAAGGCGCTGCGTGTCCAGGACGGCATCCTTCTGTGGGAGATGCCTGCGTCGTCCTTCCTAGACCTCGCCGCCGGGTACGGCCAGCTTTACTTCGTCTCCGATGACGACGTGGTGACCGCCGTGCAGCAAAGCTCCGCCACAGTGGCTTGGACTCAGGAGGCGCTGAAGTACCGCAAGCTTACGAGCCCCACGGCGTTCGGCAACTATGTCCTCGTCGGTGACGACGAGGGCTACCTGCACGTCCTCGCGCAAAGCGACGGACGCCTCGTCGCGCGACGCAAGCTCGGTAGCGGCCTCCGTACACGGATGGTCGAGGCAGACAACATCGTCTACGTACTAGACAACAACGGCACGCTCGAAGCGCTGGAGATCAAGCGCCGGGGCTAGGCATCTACGCGGTCCTCAACGCGTAGGTTCGTCCCTCGCGATCATCCGGTCCGGCCAGGTCAACTGCCGCGGGGCAGCGACACCCGATGGAAAACAGCCCGTCCCCAATGCAATCCGTACGATCCGCGCGACCAGCCGCGTCAGGGGTGATCGCCCTCGTCGGACGGCCAAACGTCGGTAAGTCCACGCTTTTCAATCGCCTCTGCCGTCGGCGCGACGCTCTTGTGGCCGACCAACCCGGCCTGACTCGTGATCGACACTACGGGCATGCAACGCTCGCCGGGCGGGCGGTGACACTGATCGATACCGGCGGCCTGACGGACGAGCGGGGCACCGTCTTCGAGCAGATGGCGACCCAGGTGGACTTTGCCCTGGAGGAAGCGGACTTGGCGGTGCTGGTGACCGATGCGCGTGATGGCCTGACCGAAGGTGATCGGGAGATCGCCCGCCACCTGCGCCGCCACGAAATGGGCGTGACCATCGCCGTCAACAAGGTCGACGGCGCTCCCGCGGACGTCGTGCACGAATTCACGGAGCTCGGGTTCTCGGATCCCCACGCGGTCTCCGCTGCTCACGGTCGCGGCATCGCGACCCTTGCCGAGGATCTCGCGGCACGTCTGCCGGCCGACTCGGAGGACGATTCGGAGGAGTTGCCCGGCATTCGCGTGGCCATCGTGGGTCGTCCCAATGTCGGCAAGTCGACGCTGGCGAACCGCTTGGTGGGTGCCGAACGGCAAGTGGTTCACGATCTGCCCGGTACGACGCGAGACGCGATCGGCATTCCGTTCGGCAAGTACCTCTTGATCGACACCGCTGGGGTGCGGCGCAAGGGACGGGTGGACGCCGGTCGGGGCGTACAACGGGCAATTGAGAAGTTCTCGATCGTCAAGACCCTCGGGGCGCTCGACCGCTCCGAGGTGGCGATCCTGGTGATCGACGGCCACGAGGGCATCGTCGATCAGGATCTGCACATCCTCGACTACGCCATGGAGTCGGGCGCGGGCGTGGTGCTTGCCGTGAACAAGTGGGACGCCGTTGACGCGGCCGGGCGACGGCGAGCGAAAGCGATGGTCGAACGGCGCCTGTCATTCGCGTCGTGGGTACCAGTGCGCTACCTCTCAGGCATGACAGGCAGGGGCGTGAAGGCATTGTTTGGGATTGTCGACGACATCCATCGCACCGGCGGTTTCGACGTCGCGACTTCCGAGATCAACCGCATACTGGCCGCAGCCGTCCGCGACCAGCCCCCGCCTTCCGTGGGTGCCCGGCCGATCAAGCTCCGCTATGCACACAAGGGTGGAAGCCATCCGCCGACCATCGTCGTTCACGGCACCCGCACTGACGCGCTGCCGACGAGCTATCGACGTTACCTGGCCAATCGCTACCGGAACGAATTCGAACTGACGGGTGTCCCCGTCCGCATCGAGTTGCGAACCACCGAGAATCCCTTCGCAGGGCGCCGGAATCCACTCACCCGACGCCAGCGCAAGCGCCGGCAACGCGTCATCCGTCACACCTCGTAGAGCACGAAGTTCGCGAAGCGAACTTCCAACGCGCCCGCTAGGGCGCGCCGACCGCTAGGGCGCGCCGCCCGCTCAAGGTGCGCTGATGCGGGATGCCTTCGCCTCGTCGAACCACCAGCCATCCGGAAAGGGCGCGATGTACATCTTGTCGGGCTGCTCGGGTCGCCCGAACTTGTCCCAGTAGACGATCCGCGTGTCGTCGAGGGCATCGAGGGGCAACTGGTAGTAGTTCCAAAGCAGCACACGGTCGAGAGCTCGCAGGGCGCTTACGAACACGCGAAGGTCTGTCGCATCCAAAGCCGTCTCAACCAAGGCATCGACTGCAGGATGGTCGATGCCTGATGTGTTCCAGTAGGTATCCGAGGCCGAGTGGAAATAAGGTCGTAGCTGCCACGAAGGGGGTACCTCGATGAAGCCCCGCAGGAGAAGGGCGTCAAAGTCGCCCTCACGCCGCCGATTGGTGCGGCCCACAGTGTCGATCATGTCGATGTTGGCTTGGATGCCCAGCGCGTTGAGCGCATGCACGTACGGCAGCATGATGCGCAGATTGGCTTGCGATGCGCACAGAAACTCGATCGCCAGGGGCTCGCCCGACGCATCCACCATGACGTTGTCTTGGACGTGATAGCCGGCTTCGGCGAGAAGTTGGCGAGCTCTTGACAGACCGTGACGGTCGAAGCCGATGCCGTCCGAGCCGAGGAAGGAAAAGGCCTGGTTGAACACCGCCTCAGGCAACCGCGCACGAAACGGCTCGAGCAGCGCTCTTTCCGCGCTGTCTGGCACGCCCGACGAGGCAAACATCGAGTTGGCGAAGTAGCTGTGGGCGCGGCGTCGTTCACCGCCATGCAGCGCTCGGTTTTGCCACTCGAAATCGAACGCGTGCGCCAGGGCTTCTCGCACAAGCGGATCATCGAACGGTTGCCGCCGTGTATTTAGGGCGAGGCGAAATCGGGGACCGCGCACGGATCCGGAAGCCAAGGTGCCCTTGCGCAACCAACCACGCTCGCGGGCGGGAACATCGTAGGAAGACAACCAATGACGGGAGTCGTTCTCGTGCCAGAGGTCGATCAGGCCGGCACGCAGCGCCTCGCGGGCGACGATGGCGTCGAGATGGCGCTCGTAGCGAATCGTCTCGAAGTTGAACCTGCCGCGATTGACCGGTAGGTCGCGTCCCCAGTAGTCGGGCTCTCTGCTGTACACGAAGTGCCCGCCGCGGGAGAACTCTGTCAGGCGATAGGGGCCGCTCTGCAGTGGTGGTTCCCGCGTAGGCTTCGTGACATCACGGTCGGCCCAGTACTGCGCAGGGACAATTGGGATGAAGCCCAGGATATAGACCTGCTTGGCCACATCGGAATCGCCGTGAACGACAACCGTCAGCGGATCCGGCGCTTCGACACCGGTAATCCACTCGAGAACCCCCGCCCATCCCGACGCCATGTAGTCGCCGCGGAACGTGTCCAGCGAGAATTTGACGTCGGTGGCGGTAATCGGCGTGCCATCGTGCCAACGGGCCTGAGGTCTGAGTCGAAACGCGATGGTGCGCCGATCGGCGCTCAATGCCACCCCCTCGGCGAGGCTGCCGTAGAAGCCGGCAAGCTCGTCTCCTGCGCGCACCACAAGGCGGTCGTATGACTGCAGGAATCCAGGCGGTTTCGACGTCGGTGTCGCGCTCACCATGCTGTAGGTATAGGACAGCGTCAGCACACCTCCCTTGGGCGCGTCGGGATTGATGTAGTCGAAGTGCGCGAAGTCGTGGGGGTATTTCAGCTCGTAGTTGGGTACCTGCGAAATCCCATGATGGAATTCGAGGGCTTCGTAGTCGACGATGGCCGGGGTCGCGTGTTGCATACACAGCAGACCCAGCCCAGCAAGCCGACGGACGGCCCCGTAGGGGCGACCCTTGTGGTCGCTACGGGACTTTTGCACAGGCACTAGCCTTGAGGCGTATACCAGATCGGTGAGGAGTAGGCGCGCTCTTGGATGACCTCCCGTGGGGTCTCCTGGATCTCCTCGAGGTCGAAGAACTCCGCGTCGTACGTCGTCCAGCGCGGTGTCGGGATCTGGATCACGCGGACATAGTAGAACGCGGCCTCCTCGGGATTGAACGACGGATCGGTCCAGGCCGTCGCCAACGAGGGAGCGCCGATGGAGTTGAGATAGCTTGCCGCATCGAGGTCTACGGTCGAGCCAACGGCAGGAAGCTTGCCATCCTCGCCGATCGCTCGATCGTCCGACCAGACGACGTCGTAGACCTTCTCGTGCAGTTTGCCCTCGGCATCTCGCCATCCCTTGATGATCTGCACGCGATCTAGGTTCGCGCCGTCCGGATCCTTGACCGCGCTTACCAGGAAACTGGGTGCCTCGGTTCCGGCCTGCTGGATCAGATCGCCGCCCATGGGCACTCCCTTGCGGTACCCGACCTTGGCGAAGCTCGGACTTAGCGCGTCTTCGTCGACGTACGCCCACCCGCCGAAAAACCGCAGCGTGATCCGTGGCCCAGTCGTCGCGTAGACCTCGCGCCGCTTCAAGGCGGCAAAGATGGCATCGCGGGTGTTCTCGGTCGCCCAGACTGCGGCATAACCGGAGGAGGCGTACTGAGCTTGCGCCCTGGCGCGGTAGGGGTTGGGTTCGGAGGAGCCCATCTTGCCCCAGAAGTTGTCCTCGTCGGCGGTGGCCAGACCCGTGTGCGAGTCGGTGGAACCGATCATGCCGAACTTGTACGGGTTCACGCCGAGTTCGGCGCCGAGGGCCAGACCCGTCTGCAATGCGCTGCGTACGTACGACTGCCTAGCCCCGGCGTCCGTTTGCGGCTTAGCAAAGGTGATCCAGGTCTCGAAGTCGGCGAACTCGTCGTTCGGCGAAACGGTTGGGAGAGTCTCGCTGTCACCCTTGATCTGCGTTACCTCGACGATGGGTTCGATGGATGACCGGATCCTGGCGTACTCGCTGCTGAGTGGCTTGCCCGCGAAGGTGACTCCGTTGAACATGTTGCCGCGGCTGAGATTGCTGTTGTGAGGAATGGAGATCACGTCGCTGCCGGTCCTCTCGCGGTAGCTCTCGAGGTAGGCCCACAGGTCCTCCGGGTTCTTGCTGTCGCGGGAGGAGAAGGGTCGCGCCTGCGACGTGTGTTCCGGCCCGCCGGCGAACATCACGTTGCGGTGCAGCGAGGAACTGGTGTACTCGTAGCCCACGAACGTCGTGAATCGGCCGGGATCGTTGTGCTTCTCGGCGGCTTCGATGACCCCCTGCCACACGTTGCGAATGAAATCGTCGTCGATGCCGTAGTCGACCCCCATCGCCTGTTTGGCGTTGCCGAATGCGAGGGTACCGGCTTCGTACTCCTCAAGGTTCCGGGCCTTCATGAGGTCCGGTAGCGGCGGCCTGGCGGCGAGCAACCCGAGAATGCGCGGAGCGTCTGGGGATCGCCGCAGTCCAGCGTCGCCAGCGGCGAGCCTTGGCACGACGCCTAGGTTCTCGGCGTGATCGGACACCATGAGAAAGTCGAGGGGGCGACGTAGTCGCACCTTCTCGCCCCCTGTGGCGCGAACGGTCTCGCCCTTGGCGAAACGATAGGCGGTATCGGGCGTGGTCAGGGTGCCCAAGGGGTAGGCGTCGGCCGACAGGTAGGTATGCAGGTGGGTGTCGCCCCAGAGGACGTATTCCGGATAGTCCTGCCCGACTGGGGGAGAGTAGGGCTCCGCGGCACTGGCGCCGGCTAGGAGTGCCGGGATCAGGGTCAGGATGGTGCGCATCGTCCGCCTCCGTTCGACCAACCGCACCCTGACGAGCCTACAGCAAAAAAACGCACCGGGGGCCGTAGCCCTCGGTGCGCCGTTGATTTGAGCCTCGGCTCTATTCGTCGTTTTGCCAGCTTATCTGGATGCCGATTTCTCGCGGTTCGACAATGGTCCCAAAGGGGCTGCCGATGCCTTCTCTGGGCGACCACGCGTGCAACGCAGCCTCGTCGAGTGCATTCTGCACATAGCCGGTAACCTTCAACCGGGAATCGGGTGACTGCCAGTTGGCCCTAAGGTCCCACCGGGTGTATTCGGACACTGCGTACGCCTCGATGTTGCCGTGCTCCACGTACTTCTTGCTGCGGTAGTTCATGATCGTCAGCAGTTCCAGGCTGCCCCAGTCGGCGGTGATTGGAACGTCGTAGGCCAGCGTTATAGAGGTCTTGTGCTTGGGCGAGTTCGGCAATTGCTTGCCGTCGAACTCGATCTCGACACCTGTTCCCCAATAACGGTGAACCTGGGTCTCGCCATTGGCGTCCGTATACTCGTAGAACTGCCACCCGGGACTCACGCCGGGGAGCCCGAAGGGGTAGATCGAGAGGTAGGGTCCGATGTTGGTATCCAAGTAGTTGTAGAACCCGCGCAGCGAGAATCGGTCGGTCATCCTCCACGCGCCTTCAAGCTCGACACCGGCGATCGTCGTGCCTTCGATGGCGTTGGTCGACCGGGTCGTTGCGCCGCCGTCGGGATCCGCCTGGATTTCGGCGTCGGTCTTGAAGCGGCCTGCGACTACCCAGTAACTGTCGAAGTCCTGGTAGAAAAACGTTGAGGACAACTGCACCGATCCGTCGAAATAGAGCCCCTTCGCGCCAATTTCGTAGTTCGTAACCTCCTCCGCTTCGAAGAAGTAAGGCGGTTCGGTCAGGCCCCAGCTTCCCTTGGAACCACCGGGACGATAGCCGGTGGAGAGGCGTGCGTAGAGCATGACTTCGTCATTGGGGCGATATTGCGCACCAACGTTCCACGTCGTGTCGCTCCAGGTCTCTTTGGCTTTGCCGGGAAAGATCTGGCTGTCGCGCACGGTGAGCTGGACGAACCCGATTGCGTTTTCGCAGGTGGAAGTGTGGTTGCAGGGCGAGAAATCCACCCCCGAAAGACCGAAGGCACGACCATTGGCGGCTTGGTTTATTCCCTTCTTGTCGTTGTCGTGGCGCACACCGCCGAATAGCGTCCAGGTTTCGTTCAGCATGTATTCGCCGTTGAAATACACGCCGATGGACTCCTTTTCGTGCGATGCCATGTGTGCATTCATTTGGCCATTCAGATCTGCATGGAAGTTCCCGACGCCGGAGAGCGCGTAGTTCACGAGTCCCGGGTCGCCCGGACAGGCGAACAGGTTTTGTAGCCGCCCGGCTCGAGCCCGGACTGCGGGGTCGGTATAGACATCGCGAAACAGCCAGTTCTCACCGCCGCTCAAGCTGCCCCCCGGACCGTAAAGGGACTCGAGCACCGCGGCGCAGGCAGCCGAGGTGTCCATATACAGCCAGTCGTTGGTTGGCACGCCCCGGGTGCCCGAACTGAATTGCAGATTTCTGTAGTTGTTCGGCTCCTCGCCTTCCATGGTGGTAACACCCAGCGTGAAATTGAACGGGCCTTCATAGTGCGAGGTCAGCGTGACTTCATGGCTCGTCTGCTCGGATGAGAAGATGTAGTTGACTCGTTGGTCGTTGAACGTGCCATTGCCGCCACCATCGAGGGCGCAGTAACGGCTGGTCTGGCCTGCCTGCAGCATACCGCTCAACACCCTCGGGTGATTGGGTGGGCAAACCCCTCCACCCTCGCGGGGGAGCTGGTCGCCGTCGTTCAGGTTGTCGTTGACGATATCGTGATAGCCGAACTTGTAGGTCACATCGAGGTTGTCGGTGAGGGCGAATACGGCCTCCAACGAGGTGGTTTCCGCGAAGCTGTCCTGCCTGATCGGTGCGTTGAACGCCACCTTCCACTGCAACTCATCGGGGTCGCAGATGATGCTGAACTCGTCCCGTGTGCCATCGTTGTTGATGTTCGAACAGTTGGCAACCGATGGCGCCGCGTCGGCACCGAAGAATGGATTGGTTTGCGGGTACAGTTCCCCGGTTAGCCGATCCGTCCAAATAACGGGATCGCCGTTGCGGTCGAGCAGGAACTCGTTGACCGAGTCGCGGGCACCCAATGGCAACGATACCCAGGGCGTGCCTTTGTCCGTCTGCTTGGAATAGCGGGCGGTAATGTCCCAGCGGTCGTTCTTCCAACGCAGACTCGGCCTGACGAGCAGTCGATCGTACTCGCCGGCATCGCGGGCTTCGGCGCCGTCGTAGACATTTTCGATCATGCCGTCGCCGGTATAGGTCTCGACTCCGAGGCGATAGCTGAACGCGGAGTCCGCGATCGGTCCGCCGAAGGCGACCTGCAAACGCTGAGTCGAGATGTCGGTGATCTCCGCGCTCATGCGCATGTCCCAGGTGTCCGTGGGTTTGCGCGACCAGAGACTTATGGCGCCGGCGATCGCCGCCTTGCCGCCGGTTGTGCCCTGCGGCCCCCGGGCCACCTCAACCCGCTCCATGTCGAACATGCTGTCGGTCGAGTAGCTCTGGTCCGAATACACGCCGTCGACGTAGAAAGCGACGGAGGTGTCCTGGAAGAAGTTGACGGCGCGGTCGTTGCCGACACCGCGCATGTCGTAGTGACCGTCCTCGTTCTTGCCGGCGCCCTGGCTCCGGTTGCCCTTCTGCAGACCCGGGACGAGAACTTCCAGGTCGTCAGCATGCTGCATGCCCAGTCGCTCGATCATCTCCAGGTTGAAGCCGGTCACGGTCATGGCACGGTCGAGTACGTTGGTTTCCCCCCGTTCGCCGGTGACCACGATCTCCTCGATGTACGAGCTATCGCTATCGTCTTCGGTATCCGCGTCGTCCGCGTCCGCCGCGTAGGCCGGCAACCCGATCAGGGCCAGTGCCAAACCCAACGAGGCCGTCGATTCAACTGCCGCGAATCTTTGCATGTCTGTCTCCTATAGGTTCGTCTCGTACTTCCCGGTTCGGACGAACGCCAAGCCCCTCTTTCTCACGTACGGCCAGCCCCTAGCCGGTACCCCGCTCTGCCGGTTCGGCTAGTGGCATGGACTACGCCAGCGTTACAACAGCGGGTATTGGTCGTCAAGGTATCGACGTAGTCCTCGCAGGCGCAGTTCCCCCAAAACGGACGGCAAGCGCCTGCGGGTCAACACGCGGCCGCTCATACGATCCCGTAAGATGGCGACGGCGACCAAGCAAATCTGGAATAGCCGTGCCGATTCTATGGCGCGAGGAGCGCTGACCGTGCCTCCGAACATCGTTCTCTTCATGACCGACCAGCTACGGCGCGATGCGTTGGGCTGCTACGGGAACGAGATCTGCCAGACGCCGAACCTAGACAGACTCGCCGACGAGGGCACACGGTTCGACCAGGCGTACACCGTGAGCCCGGTGTGTTCGCCGTCGCGTGCATCCCTGATGTCCGGGCTCTATCCGCACAACCACGGGGTGATGATCAATACCCATATCGCGCCCGCCTGGTGTCGAGGGCTGGCGACGGATACGCCGACGTTCAGCACGCGGTTGAAGGCGGCCGGCTACGTGCTCGACTATGCGGGCAAGTGGCATGTCCACCAGGATCTCGGGCCGATGGAATTCGGCTTCGACCGGCACCGGCACGGTCGTTCGGCCAGGGGATCCGTCCCGGGTGAAGAGACGATCATCAAGTTTCCCGGAATGGACATGGCGGTCGCGGGCACGAGTCCCCATCCCAAGGAAGCGGGCAAGACCTGGCGTCTGACCGACGTTGGGATCGAGATGCTGAGCGAGAGAGCGGCAGGCGAGAAGCCGTTCTTCCTGCGCATCGACGGGGTCGCGCCCCATTTCCCCAATATCGTCCCGGAACCCTATGCCTCCATGTACGATCCGGCGTCGATTCCGCCGTGGCCGAATTTCGATGAGACCTTCGAGGGCAAACCCGCTGCACACCTGCGCAAACACCGGGAATGGCACTTGGAGGACAAGGACTGGCCCTGGTGGCAGCAGGTGGTCGCCAAGTACTACGGTGATGTCACTTTGATCGACGACTGCGTCGGGCGGGTGCGGGATGCGATCCGTGAATGCGGCATCGAGGACAACACGATCTTCCTGTTCTCAACCGACCATGGCGACGCGACGGGCAGTCACAAGCACTTCGAGAAGTCCGGCACCATGTACGACGAGATCTTCCGCATTCCGTTGCTGGCGAAGGTTCCCGGTGTCGAACCTCGTCTCGTACCGGAGTTTGTTCGTCTGATGGATCTCATGCCCACCTTCGTCGAGTGGGGCGGGGGCGACGTCCCGGACAATCTGGACGCACGCAGCCTGGTGCCCCTCGTTGGTGGCGAGACGCCGGCCGACTGGCCGGACAGCGTCTATTGCGAGAGCCATGGCGAGGTCTGGGGCTACAGCACCCAGCGGATGGTCCGGACCGTTCGTTGGAAGTACGTTTACACACCCCACGACCTCGACGAACTCTACGACCTGAAGTCGGACCCGGCCGAGATGAACAACCTCATCGACGACCCGGGACGGGCCGATGTCGTCAACGACATGAAGGCGCGGCTACTCGGCTGGAACGACGCCACCAACGACATGTTTCAGTGGAAGTGGGTGCGATCGAATTTCCCGGAACCCGTAAGTCCCTACGTTTAGGCCTCTAGGCCTCTTTCGCCGCCGCCAGCTCTTCGCGCAGCCTCTCCAGTTCAGCGTGGTCCGCCTGCACCCGCTCCCAGATCTTGCGGCTGTACTCGTTGGGGCCGCCAAAAGCGCTCGGCGGCATCAGCATGGCGCGTTGCCGGTCGCTGAGTTCCCCGTAGCGATCGGCGTTGTAGTAGCAGGGGCTCCAGGCCACGGCGTGCGGGCAGTACTTGTAGAAGATGGTGCGCCGTTCGCCATCGCCCTGCCAGGGTACCGTGCCGTGAGCGCAGGCCTCGGTGAAGATGATTGCATCCCCCGCCTCGGCTTCCACCCGGTCCACGCATTGGGGAACGTCTTGCTGGGTCTCGCTGATCTTCCAGTCCCGGGGTAGTTCGAAGTTCACCTTGTGGCTGCCGGGGATGCACGCGAATCCCCCGTGACCCGGGGGAACGGTGTCCAGTTCGAATCCAACCGCAACGAGGCCGTTGTAGAACTTGCCGTTGTTGTAGCGGTAGTAGCACTGCCCGCCGTCGGTCGGACCGACGAGATCCGTCGCGCCGCCGGCGCCTTGGCCTCCACCGTGGAGGTAGAGCTTGTGGGAATTGGCGGCGTTGTCGATCTTTATGTAGTCGTGATCCAGCCTGTGGTCGGGACCGAGCAGAGCCTCCAGGTAGGGCGCGATGCTTGGCAGGTCGATCAGGTCGACATAGCTACCGCCCCACTCGAGCAGCGACGATGCCGACCACGAGGAACGGGCCCCCTCGGGATACCGCGTCCGGTCCGACCCGAACACCCGCTTGTTGTCCGAGCGATGCTGTTCCAGTCGATCGGATAGATCGCTCACCTGGTCTTCAGACAGCGCGTTCTTGACGACGAGGTAGCCGCGCAGATCAAAGAGGTATTTGTCTTGCTCGTTCATAAAGGCTCCCGAAATCCCGATGTCATGGTGGCGGAATTTCCACTCGCGATCAAATCGGCACGCCGGCGACTTCGAGGAAATGCGGGCAGGGTCCGGGTGAAGTTAACATGGCCCGGTTCGAGCGCCGGATGTTGTACGGCAGTTTCATGCGACAAGGCAGTTTCGTTCGACAATAGGTTCGACAAGAGAAGGACGGGGGGATAGATGCGGGCTTTCGCGATCTTGGTGTTGCCCCTGGTCCTTGTGCCGGAAGCAGAGGGAGCCGACTACATGCTGGGCGTTGATTCACATCCGCAGGAAGGTGTTCCCCAGGGCACCGTGACGAAACACATCTGGGACGACAGTCGGATCTATCCCGGCGCGACACACGAGTACTGGATCTACGTGCCGGCCCAGTACAACGACGCCGAGTCCGCGGCGGTGATGGTGTTCCAGGACGGCCAGGGCTACGTCAGTCTCGAAGGACCGGTGCGGGCACCGACCGTCTTCGACAACCTCATTCACAAGGGCGAAATGCCCCTGACCATCGGCGTCTTCATCAACCCGGGCCAGCCCGACGAACCCCGGGACCAACGCGCGGCGCAATACGTTCCGCTCGACGACACCTATGCGCGTTTCCTGCTCGAGGAAATCCTCCCCGAGGTCGGCAAGACGTATAACCTGGTCGACGACGCGGCAGGACGGGCCATCTGCGGCATGAGCGATGGCGGGCTTGCCGCCTTTACCGCCGCCTGGGAACGCCCCGATGCCTTCAGCAAGGTCGTCAGCCACGTCGGCAGCTACACGCGGCTCCGCGGCGGTTCCGAGTATCCGTATCTCATTCGCAGGACCCGTGAGAACACGAAACCGATCCGCGTGTTCATCCAGGGTGGTATGAACGATATCAACCTCACGGAAGGAAGCTGGACGCTGGCGAATCTCGCCATGGGCTCGGCGCTGCAGTTCGCCCGCTACGACCATCGCATCGAAATGGGCTCAGGCGGACACAACCTGCTTCACGGCGGCGCGATCTTTCCCAACACGCTGCGCTGGCTCTGGCGCGACTATCCGGGGGTGAAGGGTGCAGGCGATGCGCCGGTGCTCGACGACGTGGTCGGTGTGTGGGATGTCGTGACGAACATGGTCGGCCAAGAACGCCGCAGCGTGTTGACCGTTTCGGCGGAGAACGGCGAACTCGTCGCCTCGCTGAACGACGAGAAGGACGGCGAGATCCGCGTCACGAGCGTGGGCTTCGAAGACGGAATACTGACCTATGAGTACGTCGAGCCCAAGTCGCCGTGGGATGGGACCGTCGACGACGAGGACAAGGACGACGACAAGGCCGCCAACAAGGACGCGGACGACGACAAGGTATGGACGGGTGAAATGAGCACCTGGGCGATCGTCTCAGGCAACACCTTCGAGGGTGCGGCGACGAGCCGAGTCAAGACCGTTATCGACTATTCGACGAAAGGCACACGGAGGAACTCGCCCGGGACCGGTCGTTGAGCATCGGCCCCACGGCCTGTTCAGAGGAGGTAACAAGGGACATCCACCCTACGGGGAAAAAGGGACATCCACCCTACGGGAAGAAAGGGACATCCACCCTACGGGAAGAAAGGGACATCCACCCTGGGGCGTCAGGGTGGATGTCCCAAGATCCCCTCAGGGTGGATGTCCCAAGATCCCCTCAAGATCCCCTCAGGGTGGATGTCCCCCAAGTCCCCCCAAGTCCTCTTTTGAGCGTCGGGGGCGGCTTCGGGGCGCTACGGCCGGTTCAGAGCTTGCCGGCGCGATCGATCTGGTCGTTCAACAGGTGTAGTTGCTCGAAGTCGATCCGAGCCACTTGATCGCCAAGGACGGCTCGCTCAAGAAGATCGGGCCCTTCCTCATGGTGCACGGTCTCGACGCGATCCGCACCCGCCGTCTCGCCCTGCTGAGCATCGACCCAGGCATCCGTTTCCGGTAGCTCCAGCCACTCGTCGCCCAGCATGAATGCCAGGTCCCGGGTTCGCTGCGCCGCCTGCCGCTCGACGATCTCCAGCGCCGTGGTGAAGAAATACGCGCCGCTCGTGAGCGGGCCCAATGCGAACATCCGCGACTCGCCGTTGGCGACACCCGGTCTGGATACCACCTGCCCGGTCTCGAATACGCAGTCGACGCCTCCGAAGCGGTGTGGCACCACCAGCCCGCTTGCCAGAAGATCGCGCATGAGCGGGCTGTCCGCGTCCTCGATGCGGCTGGCAGATCCCGTCGCGGCGACCAGGTACTGGAAGCCGTGGCAGCAACCCTCGCCGAAGTTCGCCTTGAAGGTATCGCTCTGGGCATCGAACTCGAACCCCGTGACACCCCCCGTGACCGCTACCTGGCCGGTCTTCAACAGGGCCAGCACTCGTTCCGCGTTCTCGCTAGGGATCGAAGCACGGTAGGTGAGCCAGTCGTTCAGCCACTCTGACATCAGGATTTGCTTGTCGTCCTCCTCGAGGTGATGCCACAAGAGATCGATATTGCGGTTCGTTGCGTACAGCACGGTCTGCCACGGCCTTGCCTTGCCCTTGGCCAAGGCGATCTCGCGTTCGTAGTAGTCCACGGCCGGCACGTACTCGCGCTTGATGTCGTCCAAGGCAATGGGTCGTCCCTCGGCGAGCGCGATCTCGGTGCCGAGCATCGCCGCGACATCCGCCAGACGCAGCTTGGCTTTCGCATGGACCAGCTGTTTCGCCAGTTTGTCGCGCTCGAGGTGCATGAACTCGTATCGGCCCTGATCGCCGCGGACGGCGGGCAACCGGCCAGCGCGTGAAACGCAGTGGATCTTCCCCCGATGGCCTCCGGCGACTAGGCCGAGGACGACGTCGATCGCGCTCAAGCGCGTGCCGATCACGCCTACCGTGGACTCCTTGGGGATCTCCCTTGTCAGTCGCGCGATGGGATAGGGGTCGTGGTAGTAGCGCTCATGGCGTTGATAGTCCTCGGTCTTCTGCCGGGTCAGATGACCGAGCGCGAGGTAGACGTATCGCGCTGTGAAGGACTCGCCTGATTTCGTCCGCAGCACGTAGTCGTCGACGGCAAGATTCGGCGGCGAGACACCGACGACCTCGTCCGTGATCGTCTCAAGCTGCATTCCGCGAGCAGCGGCCTTGCGTCTGGCGTGTTCGATGAGGTCGGCCAGGTACAAGCCGACAACCGGGCGCGGCAAGTAGGTGCCTGCACGGAGTTCCGAAGCCTCGGTGTAGGGTTGCCACTTCGCGGGATTGGCCCGTGCCCAGGCGAGGATTCCGAACTCGCCTCCGAACGCCCGATCAACGGCGCCGCAGGTGGTATTCATGAGGTTGCTCGGAACGTCGGGGGCGTAGGCGGTGCCGCCGTTGCAGCCGCGAGCGTCGAACAGCACGATGGATACCGAGGCCGTGCTCAGGCCGATGGGCAGCGCCTCGACGATCTTGTTCGCCAGGCAGACCCCGGTGGCACCGCCACCGATGATCGCAATCGTGTAGTGGAATCCCATGAAGGTCGGCAGGGGAGGTGGGAGTTCGGTGGCGAAAGTAGCAATCGACGCCCGCGGGGGCAAGTGGACGGCTTTGGGGCGCTACGGTTGGTTTGCCGACACGGTCGACAGGTTCGTTAGATGGCCGGTGCCCTGGTTCTCGAGCAGGCTCATCACCCGCAACGGCTGCTCCGAGGTGACCGTCAGTCGCCACTTGCCGCTCCCGGTGCCGAGTTCGCCCATGAAGTCGTCGCCACCGGCCTCCAATTCCTGCGACGAGAACGCCCGTACTGCACCGGCGGGGACGGTGAGTTCCACGCTGCCCATCGACGGCACGCCCTTGTCGTCGACTCCCGTGATGGTCACCGAAGCATCCTGCCCGCCGGTGTTGAGTAGATGGAGTCGGCTCACCTGGTTGGTGTTCCTGCCTGGATTGAAGAACGCGACCTCGTAGGTATCCGTCCCGGTACGCCGGACGAAGTCGTGCATGCTGGTGAGGAACCCGTCGCTGGTTCGGCGGATGTAGGCGAGAACGTCGAGGTCAAGGTCGCTGGTCAATGTCAGGCGCCAGTCCCCCTCGCCGTCGCGGATGCCTTCGTTCCAGCCCTTGTCGGTGTCGCCGGTCTCGAGGTGTTGCGAGTTGAAATGCACGGCCTGATTGGCTTCCAGTGCGAGCGCTAGCGTCGGGAAGTTGCGCTCCGTGGCGTCCTGGGCGGTGATCTCGACGGACCCGGCGACATCACCCCGATTGATGATGCGCACGAAACCTTGGCGGTCGTTGACATCGCCGTGGGGCGGGAACAGCGGCACGGTGTGCGTTGTCGACATCCCCCCGGTCGCCTTGTTGTCCGGCACCGTGGAAAGGTTGGTCAGGTGTCCTGTCGGGCTGGCGAGTAGGCTTGCCACTAGGACCGGGCGGTCCGACGTTACGCTGAGGCGCCATTTGCCCGTGCCCGTGCCGAGTCCGTCGCCGTCGACTAGTACGGCGCCGGACTCTAGGTCGGCGGCCGAGACGGAACGGGAAGCGCCCCCCTCCAAGATCAGCGACGCCGTCGCGTCGCCCGGGACGCCGCGATCGTCGGTGCCCGAGATCGTCAAATGCGCGGGGTCGTGGCCGGGATTGACGAGACGCAGCGAGCTCACCTGGTTGATGTTGCGGCCGGGATTGAAGATGGCCACGTCGTAGCGGTGCTCCAGCGTCCTCGTGCCGTCCTCGTGGCGGACGACCGCGACGGGTTCGGAGAGTGGCGCCACATCGTGGAGGCTGGTGACGAAACCGTCGTCGGTGCGCATGTAGCTCAGGACATGGACACCATCGCCGCGCAGTTCGATCCGCCAGTCCTCGCTGCCGCTGCCGATTGAACCGGAGAGGCCCTTGTTGGCGTTGCCGTCTTCGAGGTCCGTCGAGTTGAAATGGGCGGCTTGGCCGGGTTCCACGTCGAGCGTCACCGGTCCCCGGCGCTGCCCCCTCGAATCGAACGCGTCCATACGCACCGTCGCCGTGGATTCGCCGGCATTGACGACACGCGCGAAACCTTCGCGGGTCGCGTGGTTCGCGGGTGCGAAGGTCGATATGTGTGCGGTATCGGCACAGCCGGTGATGGTCGGGTCGACGTCAGGGGCGTAGCGCACCCGGTAGATTCGGCCTTCGTCATCATCCGCGATCAGCAAACTGCCGTCTCGCGAGACCACGACGTCATTGGGACGTCCCGTGTGGGGCTGGTTGGTGTTCTGCACCTGCCACTCGATGAATCGTTGATAGACCGCGCTGGCGCCCGACGGAGAATCGGCATTGGCGAAACGCAGAACGCTCACGCGATAGCCGGCCTTGCCGGCGTCGTACCGGTTCCAGGAACCGTGCTCGGCAATGAACAGGGCACCGCAGTAGTGCGACGGGAACTGGTCGCCGTCGTAGAAAGCGACACCCAGTGCGGCGGAGTGGGCTTGGATCAGGTGTTCCGAGCGCAGGTAGTCGTCAGCGCTCTTTCCGGCCCCGAATTGGGGATCACGGTAGTCGACGTCCTCGCCCGGACGATGATCCTGGTGGAAGTAGGGGAACCCGTAGTGGCCGGCTGGTGTCGTGACCCGGTTGATCTCGTCGGCGGGCAGATCATCGCCTGAGTGATCGCGGCCGTTCTCCGAGAACCACAGTTCCCCGGTGACCGGGTGCCACGCCATGCCCACGGAGTTGCGCACGCCGTGGGCGTACACGGTGGTCTCGCCGCTGTCCGGGTCCATGCGCAGGATGGTAGAAAAACGCTCGTCGTCCGGCCGTTCGCAAACGTTGCACGGGGCGCCCACCGGAACGTAGAGGTGGTCGTCCGGTCCCACCGCTAGGTACTTCCATCCGTGCCAGAAGTCGCTTGGCAGGTCGTCCGTAACGACTTCGGGTTCGGGGTTGTCCCGGAACCCGTTCATGATGTTGCGATAGCGCAGCACCCGGTTGAGGGCTGCGACATAGAGGTCGTCGCCGTGCAGCGCAACGCCGCTCGGGCAACGGAGGCCAGCATCCACGACGACCACTTCCGCGTCGCCGTCGTCGCTTGGCACGACCGCATATACGCTCGTGAGCCGACGGCAGTCGGAAGACGAACCAACGAACAGCGTCCCGTCCGGCGCCTCGGCGATCTGCCGCGCGGAGGGCACGTCGTCGGTCACGATCTCGAGCGTGAAGTCCTCCTCGAGGTATGTCGTCTGCGCCTGTACGGGTAGCCAGCTCGCCAGGCCCGCCGACAACAAGGTCGCAACGAGCAGCCCACGGCGCATCTCTAGCCCCCGTCAGGCTCTTCGACGCCGCCGATGCGTTCGAACGCCTCCATCACCAGGACCGGGTCCACGCGCACGCCTTGGATGCTCACCGTCCAGTGGAGGTGTGGTCCGGTGACTCGACCCGTGGCGCCAACCGTACCGATGACGTCGCCTCGGTCGACCTCGTCGCCGGCTTCCACCGCGATGCTGTCCAGGTGACCGTACATGGTCACTAGACCGCCACCGTGGTCGATGTAGACGACGTTGCCGGAGAAGAAAAAGTCCCCGGTCAGCGCGATGGTGCCCGGCGCCGGCGCCGACAGAGGCGTTCCGGTGTCCGCTGCGATGTCGAGGCCGGAGTGGGGTGAGCGGGGCTGGTCGTTGAGGAATCGGCGCAGGCCGAACGGACTCGAGTAGATTCCCTCGACCGGCTGCTTGAACGGCAGCAGGTCGGGACGCAGTGGGGTCCGGCGGGCATAGGCTGCGCGTTGCAGTTCGCTCTCCCGGGAAATTCGTTCGAGATCTTCGGGCAGGGGATTGACCTGGCGGCGGTTGGCGATGGTCAAGCGCTGCTCCGGGTACTCCTTGGCGACGACCTCGAAGGTGATCGTGCGTTCGCCCTCCGTGGTACGGACGGCGACTTCCTGCGTACCCGGGGCGGCGTCCAGGGACACACCGACGATCGCATGGCCCCCCACGGTCAAGGTTTCCTGGCCTTGGTAGCGGGCGGCGAGGGCATCGTCCGGCAACGGCAGCACGGCGATGCCGCCCGTGTCCACGGTCACCACCGCGGCGAGCACGAGGAACAGGGGCATCATGGGCGCTTCTCGCTTGAAGAGACGGTGGCCTGCAGGCTCCCGTCGGACAGGTGGGCTTCGACGACCTCGCCGGGCCGTGCGTCGTCCACAGAGACCACGGGTCGCCCCCAAGCGCTGCCGTCGGGCTTGGCGACGATCGCGTAGCCGCGGTCGAGGGTCGCCAACGGACTGACGGCATTGAGGGCGCGCGCAAGCGCCGCGACGCGACTCGCGACCCGACCGCGGAAGGATTCGCCGGCGACACCTAGGCGCGACCGGGCACGCGCTACGCGTTCACGGGATTGCCCGATTCCAACGCTCGGATTGCTCCGCCTCAGGAGTTGCGCTTGGTGGGCGACCGCCGTGCGTGCGCGAGTCAGTCTCGCTGCGGTTGCATTCGACAGCCGGTCGGCGAGTTCGTCGGCACGCTGCATGCGCTGTTCCACGGTGCGTCCGGGATGCACGAGTCTACGTCGCACGGTAGCCAGCAGGCGCGAGTCGGCACGCACCCGGGTCACCGTCCTCGAAACCATCGTGCTGGTGAGGCGGCGTATCCGTTCCTCGAGTTCGAGGCGGTCGGGCGTGGCCATCTCGGCCGCGGCGGACGGCGTGGGGGCGCGTTTGTCGGCGACGAAGTCGGCGATGGTGACGTCGGTCTCGTGGCCGATGGCGGAAACCACCGGTAGCTCGCATGTCGCGATCCGTCTCGCCACGGACTCGCGATTGAAGGCCGCGAGATCCTCAAGGGAGCCGCCGCCGCGTGTCAGCACGATGACGTCCGGCGGGTGGCGCATGAACTCGGCACGGTCGAACGCCGAGACGATCTGACCTTCTGCCTCGAAGCCCTGCACGGCGACCTGGAAACAGGTCACCCGCACGCACGGGAAGCGTCGCCGGAGAACGGCGAGCACATCCCTCAGCGCGGCCCCGGCGGGCGAACTGATGATGCCGATGTGACGGGGATACGGCGGCAGCGGTCGTTTTCGCCCCTCCGCGAACAGGCCCTCGGTGTCGAGCTTCGCCTTCAGTCGCTCGAACGCCGCCCGCAACGCGCCTTCGCCCGCCGGTTCGATATGGTCGATGATCGCCTGGAACTGTCCCCGACCTTCGTAGATGGACAACCGGCAGCGCACCAGGACCGACAGGCCGTTGCCCGGCTCGAAGCGCACGAAGCGGTTGGCGCTTGAGAACATCACGCAGCGGATCTGCGCCTTGTCGTCCTGCAGGCTGAAGTACCAGTGGCCGGAGGCGTAGGGGCGGAAGTCCGAGACCTCGCCCTCGATCCACAGTCGCCGGAAGCGTTCCTCGATGAGAAACCGGGCTTCGGCGTTCACCTCGCTGACAGTGCGAACCCGGTCGGCGCTTCGCGGGCGGGATTGGCGAAGAGGCTGCATCGACGCAGTGTAGCAGTCCGATACCACCGTCGGGGCGAAGGACCGCAGTCCGGTTTACACACCTCGGACCCGCGCGTATGATCCGCCCCCACGTTCAGCCTAGGTGTCCCGATGCTGAGGATCGCTCACGAAGCCCTGACATTCGATGACGTCCTCCTCCTGCCTGCCTACTCCCAAGTCCTGCCCTCCGAAGTCGACCTCAAGACGCGCCTGACGCGCGACATCGACCTCAACATTCCGCTGATCTCCGCCGCGATGGACACGGTCACGGAGTCCGGTCTCGCCATCGCCCTGGCCCAGGAGGGCGGCATCGGCATCGTCCACAAGAATCTCTCGCTGGAGACCCAGGCCCGGGAAGTGCGGGCTGTCAAGAAGTACGAGTCCGGCGTGATCCGAGACCCGATCACGATCCGCCCGGACGCGACGGTGCGCGATCTCGTGGCGCTCACCATGGATCACAAGATCTCCGGCGTTCCGGTCGTGCGCGGTTCAGACCTTCTCGGAATAGTCACCAGCCGGGACATCCGCTTCGAGACCCGCATGGACGCGCGGGTGGCGGATGTCATGACACCTCGGGAACGCTTGGTGACCGCCGCCGAGGACGCCACCACCGACACCGTCACCGAACTGCTGCACAAGCATCGGATCGAAAAGGTCCTGCTCATCAACGACCGTTTCGAACTCAAGGGCATGGTCACCGTCAAGGACATCGCCAAGGCCCAGGCCTATCCCAACGCCTGCAAGGACGAACGCGGCCAGCTTCGCACCGGCGCGTCGGTGGGTACCGGTGCGGACACCGACGACCGGGTCGCGGCCTTGGTGGAGGCGGGGGTGGACGTCATCGTGGTCGATACCGCACACGGCCACTCCCAGCGCGTTCTCGACCGGATCAGCTGGATCAAGCAGAAGTACCCCACGGTGCCGGTAATGGGAGGCAATGTCGCCACCTCGGAGGGCGCGCGTGCGCTGATGGATGCCGGCGTGGATGCGATCAAGGTGGGCATCGGGCCCGGCAGCATTTGCACGACGCGCGTGGTCACCGGTGTCGGAGTTCCCCAGGTGACCGCCATCTCGGAGGCCGCCCGGGAGGCGACCGAAGAGGACGTCCCGGTGATTGCCGATGGCGGCGTACGGTTCTCGGGGGATGTCGCCAAGGCCATCAGCGCCGGCGCCTCGGCGGTCATGGTGGGTTCGTTGTTCGCCGGTACCGAAGAGGCGCCCGGCGAGACGGAGCTCTACCAGGGACGGACCTACAAGTCCTACCGGGGCATGGGTTCGGTGGGAGCGATGTCCGAACGCTACGGCTCCAGCGACCGGTACTTCCAGGAACCCCTGAGCGACGGCGGCAAGTTCGTTCCCGAGGGTATCGAGGGGCGGGTGCCGTACCGGGGTCCAGTGGGACCCATCATCCACCAGTTGATGGGGGGGTTGCGGGCGTCGATGGGCTACACCGGTTGCGCCGACGTCGGCGAGATGCGATCCAAGTCGGCATTCACCAAGGTCTCCTCGGCGAGCCTCGCCGAGAGTCACGTCCACGACGTGTCGATGACCAAGGAGCCGCCGAACTATCCTCAGGGCTAGTGTCGTGTCCCATAAGTTTCTAATACTTCAGAGCTCGCCCTGTGCGTCAATGCAAGGCGTGGTCCCGCAGGCAATAGCGGGTTATTGGCAAGGGCCACAACGCAGCAGTGGCGTGCAGGGCGAGCTCCCGAAGGGCGCGCCCCACGGGTCCTGTGGCTGTGTTGCGCCCCTTGGCAATGACCCGCCATTCCCGGCGGGACGCGCCTTGCCACAGAACCCGTGGGGCGCGCTGAAGTATCAGAAACTTATGGGACACGACACTAGTGACAACTGACAGTCGAGTCGGCGACCGTATCCTCGTCGTCGACTTCGGATCCCAGACCACCCAGCTCATTGCCCGACGCGTCCGGGAGCACGGCGTTTACTGCGAGATCCATCCGTACGATCTCGATGTCGAGGCGTTCCGAGACTTCGCACCGAAGGGCGTCATCCTCTCCGGTGGTCCCGAGACGGTTACCGCCAACGCGACGCCGCGTATTCCGGATGCGGTGTTGGCAGCCGACGTTCCGGTGCTCGGCATCTGCTACGGCATGCAGGCCATGGCGGCCCAACTTGGCGGCGAGGTCGAGGGGTCCAACCACCGCGAGTTCGGCCACGCCATCGCAAGTTTCAGCAGCGACGCGCCCCTGTTCAACGCCCTTCCGTCCTCGCTCGATGTGTGGATGAGCCACGGCGACAAGGTCACGGCCCTGCCGCCGGGATTCGAGCAGGCAGCGTCCAGCGGCAACGCGCCCATCGCCGCGATGGCGCACCGCGACCGGCGCCTCTACGGCGTGCAGTTCCACCCCGAGGTGACGCACACCGAGCAGGGCGGCGAGATCATCCGGCGTTTCGTGCGCGAGGTGGCGGGCTGCGACGGTGACTGGACCGCGGCGAACATCATCGAACGTGCCGTCGCCCTGACACGCGAGCAGATCGGTGATGGTCGCGTGATCCTCGGCCTGTCCGGTGGCGTGGACTCCAGCGTCGTCGCGGCGCTCTTGTCGCGTGCCGTCGGCGACCGGCTCACCTGCGTGTTCGTGGACAACGGCCTGTTGCGCAAGAACGAGGCGGCCGAGGTCGCCGCAGCGTTCTCTGCGGCATCGGCGTCGAATGTTCTGCCGCTCAACCTGGTGACCGTGGATGCCGCCGACGAGTTCCTTGCCCCGCTCGAGGGGGTGGCCGACCCGGAGGAGAAGCGCAAAATCATCGGCGCCACGTTCATCGACGTGTTCGAACGGGAGGCGGCGAAGATTCCCGGCGTCGAGTGGCTCGGCCAGGGAACCATCTATCCGGACGTCATCGAGTCGGCGGCTTCGAAACACGGCAAGGCCCACGTCATCAAGTCCCACCACAACGTCGGCGGTCTCCCGGATCGCATGGGGCTCAAGCTGGTTGAACCGCTCCGCGACCTGTTCAAGGACGAGGTGCGCGCGGTCGGCCTTGCTCTCGGCCTGCCGGACGACCTCGTGCACCGCCATCCGTTTCCTGGTCCGGGCCTGGGCGTTCGCATTCTCGGTGAGATCAAACGGGAGTACCTGGCCGTGCTCCGTGAAGCGGACGCGATCTACCAGGAGGAACTGCGCAGGGCGGGCTACTACGACAAGGTAAGCCAGGCGTTCGCCGTCTACCTGCCGGTAAAGTCCGTGGGCGTCGTCGGCGACGCGCGCCGACACGAACACGTCATCGGCCTGCGCGCCGTGGTGACCAGCGACTTCATGACCGCGAACTGGGCGGAACTGCCCCACGAGCTTCTCGCCCGGGTCAGCAACCGCATCGTCAACGAGCTGGACGGCGTCTCGCGGGTGGTCTACGACGTCACCAATAAGCCGCCCGGCACCATCGAATGGGAATAGCGACCGAGTCCGACGAGTTCTGGATGTACCAGGCTCTCGACCTGGCTCGCGAGGCCGGGGCGGCGGGAGAGGTACCCGTCGGCGCCCTCGTGGTCATGGACGGCAAGTTGGCGGGTCGCGGCTGGAACCGTCCGATCGCTACGGTCGATCCCACCGCCCATGCCGAGATGGAAGCCCTGCGCATGGCCGCCCGGGCGGCTGGAAACTACCGTCTACCCAATGCCGAGCTGTACGTCACGGTGGAACCTTGCACGATGTGCGCGGGCGCATTGGTCCACGCCCGGATTGCGCGGCTTGTCTACGGCGCGTCGGAACCGAAGTCCGGTGCCGTCGAGAGCACTGCACGGGTTCTCGATTCACCTGGGTTGAACCACCGGGTGACCGTGACGTCCGGCGTACTGGCCGACGAGTGCGGCGAACTGATGTCGTCGTTCTTCGCGTCACGACGCAACGCCTCCCGGACAACTACGTCATGACGGTCATCGACTGCGACTCGCATGTCATGGAACCGCCGGATCTCTGGCAGAACTACCTGGAGCCCGAGTATCGGGACCGGGCCATCCGGATCGAGGAGGAGGACGGCGTCGAGAAGCTGGTGATCGGCGAGAAGGTCGTCCTGAGCCGGGTTCTCGCGGGCTTGGGCGGCGCCCACATCGATCGCGTCAAACTGTTCACCGGTGGGCTCAAATACGTGGACGGCTGCGAGCCCGCGAGCTTTGAGCCGACGGCACGGGCGGCACTTCTCGACGACTGGGGCGTGGACCGGGGCGTGCTGTTTCCCACCATCGGGATTCTGCCGTTCCCGACCGAGGACATGAACCTCGCCAACGCCTATTGCCGGGCCTACAACACCTGGCAGGCCGAGTTCTTCCAAGCCATTCCGGATCGGGTCGTGCCCATCGCCGCGGTCAACTGGTTCGACGTCGACGAAGCTGCGAGGGAACTGGACCGCTGCCTGAGGCTGGGTTTCCGGGGTCTGTTCGTGCCCCCGGAGACCGTCGGCGACAAGCGTCCGGGCAACGCGCACTTCGATCCCATCTGGGCTCGGCTCCAGGATGCCAACGCCCCCGGCTGTCTGCACGTGATCGTGCGCTTCGAGGGGGCAGCGATCCCGTTCTCGGCGTGGCATCGGACGGGTGCCGGGCCGGTATTCGGATTCGGTCTCGGCGCCACCGGCCAACTCATCCCGGCCATGGCAAGCCTCGTCCTGGACGGTCTGTTCGAACGCTTCCCGAAACTGAAGGCGGTGAGCGTCGAGGCCGGTTGCGGCTATGCCGCGTATCTGATGGACCGCCTGGACGAGAAGTACCACATCTTCAGCGACATGGTCCCGCTTACAAATCCGCCCAGCGACTATGTCCGGCGCAACTGCTACTTCGTCGCCGAACCGGAGGAACGCGCCATCGGCGCCATGCTGGATCTCGTCGGCGAGGACAACATCCTCTGGGGCAGCGACTACCCGCACGTGGACTCGCGCCTCGACGCGGCGGAGCTGATTCGCGGATCCGTCGCGGACCTCACGGCCGACCGGCGCGCCCGCGTGATGGGCGAGAACGCGGTCAAGGTCTTCGGTCTGGAATAGCCGGTCATGACGCGCATCGTGACACTGCCCGGTCCGCCTGCGTTGTCCCGTGCCCGGCAGGCGGAGATGCTGCGCGAGTTGGCCGATGCGGACCCCTGGGTGGAGAGCGTCTTCGCGGAGTACGTTCACTTCCTGTTCCTCACCCGCGATCTGGTGGCGGCGGAGTGGGATACGGTGAAGGCGCTCCTGACCTATGGACCGCGACACGACCTGCCCGAACGCCGAGGCAAGCCGTTCTGTGTAGTCCTGCCGAGGCCGGGAACCGTGTCGCCCTGGTCCAGCAAGGCCACGGACATCTTTCACCGGTGTGGCCTGCCCGCCGTGGAGCGGGTCGAGCGGGGCGTGCGGTGGTACTTGGATGACGTAGCCGTCGCCCGAGCGCGCGTGCTAGGGAGGCGTGAGACCCTCAAGCAGCCGTTGCACGACCGCATGACCGAGGCGGTGGTCTTCGACGAGGAGTTCGGCGCTCTCGCCGGCGCCGCCGACCCCAAGCCCTTGGCGCAGGTCGCCCTCGGCGACGACCCGGTTGTCGCCCTGCGCGAAGCCGACGTCCGCCTGGGCCTCGCGTTATCGCACGACGAGGTGGACTACCTCGCCGCGGCGTACCGGGAGTTCGGGCGCGATCCCACGGACGTGGAACTGATGATGTTCGCCCAGGCGAACTCCGAGCACTGTCGGCACAAGATCTTCAACGCCAATTGGCGGATAGACGGCGAGCCGCAGCGGGAGTCGCTATTCGGCATGATCCGCAACACGCATCGGAGCATCAACGGCGCTGGCATCCTGTCCGCCTACACGGACAACGCGGCGGTAATCGAAGGGGACACCGTCGCGCGGTTCTTTCCCGACGCGGAACGCGTGTACGACGCGAAGCCGGTCCCGACCCACGTGTTGATGAAGGTGGAGACCCACAACCACCCCACCGCCATCGCTCCCTATCCCGGGGCGGCCACGGGCTCGGGCGGCGAGATCCGCGACGAGGGCGCCGTCGGCCGGGGCTCCAAGCCGAAGGCTGGACTGGTTGGCTTCACCACCAGCCACCTGCAACTGGGTCCAGCGCCGGAGCCTTGGGAAACGGGCGTCGGCCAGCCAGCGCGGATCGCCTCGGCGAAGAGAATCATGCTGGACGGGCCGCTGGGCGCGGCGGCGTTCAACAACGAGTACGGGCGGCCGTGTCTCACGGGGTACTTTCGAACCTTCGAAGCCGCGACCGACCGAGGCGACGAAACCTGGGGATACCACAAGCCGGTGATGATCGCTGGTGGGCTCGGGGCCATCGCGGGCGGACACGTGGACGCGGCCGACGTGCCCCCCGGCGCGAAGCTCGTGGTGCTCGGTGGCCCGGCCATGCTGATTGGCTTAGGCGGCGGTGCCGCGTCCAGCATGGCGTCCGGTGAAAGCGACTCGGATCTCGACTTCGCCTCGGTGCAACGCGACAACGCCGAGATGCAACGCCGTTGCCAGGAGGTGATCGACCGCTGCTGCGCGCTGGGCGAGGCCAATCCCATTCGGTTGATTCACGATGTCGGTGCCGGGGGACTGTCCAACGCGCTGCCGGAGTTGATCAATGACGCTGGCGTGGGTGGGCAATTCGATATCCGCAACGTGCCCAACGACGATCGCGGCATGTCGCCCATGGAGATCTGGTGCAACGAGGCCCAGGAACGCTACGTGCTGGCCATCGCGCCGGAGAACGTGGCGGTGTTCCAGGCCATCGCGGACCGGGAACGCTGCCCGTATGCCGTCGTCGGCGAGGCGACGGCGGATCGGAGGCTGGTCGTCGCCGACTCGGAACTCCCCGGCACGCCGGTGGATATGCCACTCGCCACGTTGCTTGGCAAACCACCGCGCATGCAACGGCAGTTCGATACGGCGTCACGTTCGGCATCGGCCTTCGACCATCGCGGCATCGACCTTGCCGAGGCCATCGTTCGCGTCCTGCGGTTTCCGGCGGTGGCAAGCAAGAAGTTCCTCGTCACCATCGGCGATCGCAGCATCACGGGGCTCGTCGCCCGCGACCAGATGGTGGGCCCGCACCAAGTGCCCGTTGCCGACACGGCGGTGACCCTAGCGGGTTTCGACACTTGCGCGGGGGAGGCCATGGCCATGGGCGAACGCTCGCCGGTGGCGGTCATCGACCCCGCCGCGGGGGCCCGCCTGGCGGTCGCCGAAGCGCTAACCAATCTTGCCGCCGCCTCCATCGAAAACCTCTCCCGCGTGGTCCTGTCTGCCAACTGGATGGCCGCCGCCGGTCACGCCGGCGAAGACCAGGCCCTGTTCGAGGCGGTTCAGGCCGTGGGCGAGAAACTATGCCCAGCGCTCGGCATCGCCATCCCCGTGGGCAAGGACAGCCTGTCCATGCGCACCACCTGGGACGACAAGGCCGTGGTGTCGCCCGTGACCCTGATCGTCAGCGCCTTCGCCCCGGTTGCCGACGTCCGCCGCGCCAAGACCCCGTTCATCGATGGGGACACCCACTGCCTGGCGCTGATCGAGCCCGCGTTCAGCCGCGGACGCCGGCTTGGGGGAAGCGCCTTGGCGCAGTGCTACGGCGTCCTCGGTCGCAGACCCGCCGACGTCGACGACGCCGAAGGGCTGAAGGCGCTAGTGGAGCTCGCGGGCGAACTCATCGCGGATGATCTCGTCACTGCCTATCACGACCGCTCGGACGGCGGCAGCCTCGTAACGCTCCTGGAGATGGCTTTCGCCGGTCGCCACCACGGACTGGACATCGTTGCCGGCGACGACCCCCTGGCCGAACTGTTCGCCGAGGAGGTGGGCATCGTCGTCGGCATCGCCGAACCGCACGTCGACCGGGTTGCGGAACTCACCGACACAGCGGGTCTCGAGTTCTCCATCGTCGCGACTCTGCGCGACGACGAGCAAATCGTCATTCGACGCGGCGATGAACGGCTGTTCGCCTCGACTCGCGCCGAGCTTGAGCAAGCCTGGGCGCAGACCAGCCACGCCATGCAGCGCCTGCGGGACGACGCGGCCTGTGCGGACGAGGAGTTCGACGCGATCACGGACGCCGGCGAGGCCGGGTTGACGTACCAAGCGGATTTCGACTCCGGAGACGATATCGCCGCGCCGTACATCGCGACCGGTGTGCGACCCCGTATCGCCATCCTCCGCGAGCAGGGCGTCAACGGCCAGATCGAGATGGCCGCTGCGTTCCACCGGGCGGGGTTCGAGGCGGTGGACGTCCACATGTCCGACCTGTTCCGGGATCCCGACGCGCTAGGCGGTTTCCAGGCCCTTGCTGCCTGTGGCGGGTTCTCCTATGGCGATGTCCTCGGGGGCGGGGGCGGCTGGGCCAAGTCGATCCTGTTCGAACCCCGCGTGCGCGACGCCTTCGCGGCTTTCTTCGAGCGCGACACCCTGGCGCTCGGCGTCTGCAACGGCTGCCAGATGATGGCCGAACTCAAGGAGTTGATCCCCGGCGCCGAGCGTTGGCCGCGGTTTGTGGGCAACCGCTCGGAACGATTCGAGGCACGCACCGTGACGGTTCGCGTCAACACGGTGGATTCGCCTTGGCTCGCGGGCATGGCGGGCTCGCGTCTGCCGATCCCGGTGGCTCACGGCGAGGGCAGGGCGGAGTTCGATGCGGGCGTGACCGCCGACGACCTCGAAGTCGCAGGCGAACTAGCGTTGCAGTACATCGACTCCACGGGTGGCGCCGCGGTGCGCTATCCCCGGAATCCGAATGGCTCGGAACTCGGTCTTGCCGGGGTGACGACCGCTTCGGGGCGGTTACTCGCGATGATGCCCCATCCCGAGCGCGTGTTCCGGGCCGTGCAGAACTCCTGGACGCACTCGTCCTGGGACGAGGACGGACCTTGGCTGCGCCTGTTCAGAAACGCCCGCGTGGCGCTCGATTGATGGCTTTGATGCCCCGCCTCCGACACAATGCGTCCGGCGGACAGACACGGCAGGAACGATGATCTACCAGCTCGAGGGCGCCCGGCTCGAGGTCGAGGGTGACTGCTTCATCGCCCAGACTGCCGTGATCGTCGGCTCGGTTCGGTTGAAGCACGAGTCCTCGGTGTGGTGGGGCGCCGTACTGCGCGGCGACTACGACACCATCAGCGTCGGCGCGCGCACCAACATCCAGGACAACTGCGTCGTGCACATGGACGACGGCTTCCCCGTCACCATCGGCGACGGGGTCACCGTGGGCCACAAGGCGGTGCTGCACGGTTGCACCATCGGCGACAACAGCCTGATTGGCATCAACGCCGTGGTCCTGAACGGCGCCGTGATCGGCGACGACTGCCTGGTCGGCTCCAACGCGCTCATCACCGAGGGCAAGGTCATCCCGGACCGCAGCCTGGTACTCGGCTCTCCCGGCAAGGTGGTGCGCGAACTCACGGACGAGGAGGTCGAGGAGATCACCGGGTTCTCGGAGCTGTATGTGAATAACTTCCGCCGTTACCAGGCGGAGCTGTGCCCAACCACACCCCGGCGGCGCCAAGGAACGCGGCCGTGACCACCATCGGCACGCCGCTCTCGCCGGGCGCCACGCGGGTGATGATGCTGGGCGCGGGCGAACTCGGGAAAGAGGTCGTCATCGAGTTGCAGCGGCTCGGCGTGGAAGTCATCGCCGTCGACCGCTACGCCAACGCGCCGGGCATGCAGGTCGCCCACCGCGGCCACGTGGTCAACATGCTCGATGGCGACTCCCTGCGGGACATCATCGAGACCGAGAAGCCGGATCTCGTGGTGCCCGAGATCGAAGCCATCGCGACGCCGACCCTGGTGGAGATGGAAGCCGAGGGCTGGCACGTCATCCCCACCGCGCGGGCGGCCAGGCTCACCATGAACCGCGAGGGCATCCGCCGCTTGGCTGCGGAGGATCTTGGCGTGGCGACCTCCCCGTACCGCTTCGCGTCGACCGAGGACGAGTACCAAGAGGCGGTGGCGGAGATCGGTACGCCCTGCGTGGTTAAGCCGGTCATGAGTTCGTCCGGCAAGGGGCAGACGACGGTGCATGCGCCAACCGAGGCGATGGAATCCTGGCGCGCGGCCCGCGAAGGCGCCCGAGGCGGCGCCGACAAGGTCATCGTCGAGGGCTTCATCGACTTCGACTACGAGATCACGCTGCTGACCGTGCGCCACCGAGGCGGAGTGACCTTCTGCGCACCCATCGGCCATCGGCAGGAAGGAGGCGACTACCAAGAGTCCTGGCAACCGCAGGCCATGACCGAAGCGGCGCTGGCCGAGTGCCAGCGGATTGCCGAACTCGTGACCGGTGAACTCGGCGGCGCGGGCATCTTCGGGGTCGAGTTCTTCATCAAGGACGACGACGTGTGGTTCAGCGAGGTCAGCCCGCGCCCGCACGATACCGGGATGGTGACGCTGATCAGCCAGGATCTGTCCGAGTTCGCGCTTCACGCCCGCGCGATTCTGGGTCTGCCGGTACCCGTCATCCGCCAGCTCGGGCCGTCGGCGTCCGCCGTGATTCTCGCCCACGGCGACTCGGACCGGGTCGCCTTCGGAAACCTCGAGGGTGCACTGGCAAGCGAAGACACCCAACTGCGCCTGTTTGGCAAGCCCGAGGTGCGCGGCGAGCGGCGCATGGGCGTGGCACTGGCGCTGGCCGACACCGTCGACTCCGCTCGGGCCAAGGCAAAAGCTGCAGCGGCGGCAATCGACATCATGTTTTGACGTGGCGGTAGAGAGTGGTAGGGAGTGGTTGACGAACATCAATTCCGCTATAGTCCGCGCCGTTGAGATGAACGCATCGACCCCGCATACCACGCCGTCCGCCCCTGGCGCGGACCTCATTCTGCTGCTGCTCCTGCCGGCCTAGCCGGCTATACCTCATCGAAAGGGCCGAATCTGCCCACCGTCCAAACCCCGACATCCGCAGCAACGGAGCGCTTGCGATGACCACGCAGCAACCCACGGCAGGCCCCGCGAGCTCGCGTCCTTCAGGACGCGCTGCTTCTGGCAGCCGTAAAGGCGCCATGCCATCCCATAAGTACCGGGCTTTCGAGCCCGTGGATCTACCCGATCGCCATTGGCCGAGTGCCGTGCTGGCGGCACCGCCGCGCTGGTGCAGCGTGGATCTCCGCGACGGCAACCAGGCGCTGATCGACCCCATGAACGTGGACGAGAAGCTCAGGATGTACGAACTGCTGTTGGAGGTCGGGTTCGTCGAGATCGAGGTGGGCTTTCCGGCCGCATCGCAGCCGGACTTCGACTTCATCCGCCGGATCATCGACGGCGGCATGGTCCCCGAGGGCGTCACGGTCCAAGTTCTCTGCCAAGCCCGTCCGGAACTGATCCAGCGGAGTGTGGAGGCGCTCGACGGGGCGCCGAGCGCGATCTTCCATCTCTACAACTCCACCTCCGAGCTTCAACGGCGGGTGGTGTTCAACATGGACTGCCAAGGCATCATCGACCTCGCCGTGGAGGGCACGGCGGTGGTCAAGGAAGGCGTTAGCCATCTAACCGACACCGACATCCACTTCGAGTATTCGCCGGAGAGCTTCACCGGCACGGAGCTGGACTTCGCGGTGGACATCTGTGCCGCGGTGGCGGACGAGTGGGGTGCCACGGCGGCGCAACCGATCATCGTCAACCTGCCGTCCACCGTGGAGATGGCGACGCCGAATATCTACGCCGACCAAATCGAGTGGTTCGCACGTCGGTTCCCCGACCGTGACCGCATCGTCATAAGTCTGCACACCCACAACGACCGCGGCACAGGCGTCGCCGCCACGGAACTCGCCCTGATGGCAGGCGCCGAACGCGTGGAAGGCACGCTGTTCGGCAACGGCGAGCGCACCGGCAACTGCGATCTTGTTACGGTCGCCATGAACTTGTTCTCTCAAGGTGTTGATCCAGAGTTGGATTTTCGCGACATGCCGCGCATTCGGGAGACCGTGGAGGGGATCAACAAGCTGCCTGTACACGAACGTCATCCCTACGCCGGCGATCTGGTCTTCACCGCCTTTTCGGGTTCGCACCAGGACGCCATCAAGAAGGGCATGGCACGGGTCGACCGCGAGCACTGGGAGGTTCCCTACCTGCCCATCGACCCGTCGGACGTGGGCTCCTCCTACAAGGAGACGGTGCGCGTCAACAGCCAGTCGGGCAAGGGTGGCGTGGGATTCGTGCTGGAAGAGCACTTCGGCATCGCGCTCCCCCGGGAAATGCTGGTGGAATTCTCCAAGGTGGTGCAGGCCCTGACCGAGCGCCTCGACCGCGAAGTTCGACCGGACGAGATCTTCGCGGCACTGAAAGACGAATACCTTGCGGACGGCGGACCGTACCGTCTCCTCGACTACCAACTTTACCGAGGCGACGGGGACGAGCAGTACTGCACCGCGAAGCTCGAGGTCCCCGACGGCGAGGTCGAGGTCTCGGGACGGGGTTCCGGCCCCATCGAGGCATTCGTCAACGGCATGGTGTCGACCTTGAACGAGCCGCTGAACATCACCGACTACCATGAGCGGGCGATGGGAATCGGCAAGGACGCGAGCGCGATCTGCATCGTCTCCATCGGCGACGCCGAGGTGGCGAGCCAGACCAACGCCAACTGCTATGGCATCGGCATCAGCCAGAACACCATCACCGCGTCGCTGATCGCCATCGTGTCGGCGGTGAACCGACGTTGGAAACGAAGCTAGGGTCCACCCTCGTCTAGGGGACATCCACCTTTCGGGCTTTTGGCACCCTCGTCTAGGGGACATCCACCTTTCGGGCTTTTGGGGACATCCACCTTACGCCCGTAGGGTGGATGTCCCCTTTTGGCCGTAGGGTGGATGTCCCCTTTTGGCCGTAGGGTGGATGTCCCCTTGTCTTTCGGGGTGCTGCATCAAGTTGGCGCGCCGCGCCCCGTTGGGGTGCGCGGGTCGTCTCGCCAGCGTTCCAGAAGCGTGGGCCGCGCGCTGTTTGGTGCTGGCACGGGTCTTGCTCGGCACGAATTGAGGAGCGCGATCTCCATGTCGCCTCCTCGTACGTGCAACGACCGGAGGCCCGCATGGCTAACCTATCGAACCGCTGGACCGGCGCGCTGCTTGCTGCCGCGCTGACCGTGTTTTCCTTCACGGCGTCCGCCAAGGACGACTACCGCATCGCTTGGAGCATCTACGTCGGCTGGATGCCCTGGGGCTACGCCCAGGAGGCGGGCATCGTCGACAAGTGGGCGGAGAAATACGGCATCACCATCGAAGTGGTGCAGTTCAACGACTACATCGAGTCCATCAATCAATACACGGCGGGAGCCTTCGATGGCTGCACCATGACCAACATGGACGCGCTGACGATCCCGGCTGCCGGGGGTGTGGACTCGACGGCGCTCATCGTCGGCGACTTCTCCAACGGCAACGACGGCATCGTCCTCAAGGGCGCAGGGAAGTTGTTGCCCGACCTTCGCGGGCAGGACGTCAACTTGGTTGAGCTCTCTGTTTCCCACTACCTCCTCGCCCGCGCGCTGGCCTCGGTCGACATGACCGAGCGCGACCTCACCGTGGTCAACACGTCCGACGCCGATATCGTCGCGGCGTTCTCAACGGACGACGTGACCGCGGTGGTGACCTGGAACCCGTTGCTCGCCGAGATCACGTCGCTGCCGGACGTTACCCCGGTGTTCGACTCGTCCCAGATCCCCGGCGAGATCATCGACATGCTCGTGGTCAACACCGAGGCCGCCCGGGACCCCCGTCTCGGCAAGGCGTTGGTCGGTGCCTGGTACGAGACCATGGCGACGATGTCCTCGGAGGGCGGCGATGGCGCCAAGACGCAGATGGCCAAGGCATCGGGGACGGATCTCCCGGGTTACGAAGCCCAGCTTGCCGCGACGCAGATGTTCTACACCCCGGAACCCGCGGTCGACTTCGTCCGCTCCGACGCGCTTCGGGAAACCATGGCCAACGTCACCGCCTTCTCGTTCGAGCACGGTCTGCTCGGCGAAGGCGCACCCGACGCGGGCTTCATCGGCATCGAGATGCCCGGCGGCGAAATCCTCGGCTCGGCGACCAACGTCAAGCTGCGATTCACAGACACCTACATGAGCATGGCAGCCGACGGCGAGCTGTAGTCTTCCCCGACAGGGCGGCCTCTCGTAAGGGAAAGCATGGAGATTGCGGAGCAATCTCCAACGCGCCGTGAGGCGCGCCGCCGTGAGGCGCGCACGCGCGTACGCCTGCTCAACCGCCGGCCGGGCAATGTCGGCTCGCTGCTCAGTGCGGCGATGCCGTTCGCGTTGGCGGTCGTCGTCTACGTGGCGGCATCCGGCGTTCGCCTGGCGGAAAACCCGGACGACAAGCTGCTGCCGAGTCTCTCGACCATTGGCGAGACCGTCGAACGGGTCGCCTTCGAGCCGGACCGCCGCACCGGCGAGATCATCCTGTGGAGCGACACCGCCGCCAGTCTCCAACGACTCCTGATCGGCATCGCCGTCGCCGCGGCGGTGGGACTCGCGGTGGGTGTCCCCAACGGCCTCCTGCCGTGGTTTGGCGCTTTCTGGTCGCCGTGGGTGCGGGCGGTGTCGATGATTCCGCCGCTGGCGATCCTACCGATCCTGTTCATCGCCTTCGGCATAGGCGAGCTCGCCAAGGTGATGCTGATCGTTCTCGGTACGGCGCCGTTCTTGATGCGCGACGTCGAGCAGCGGGTGCGCGAACTGCCGCGGGAGCAGTTCGTGAAGGCGCAGACCCTTGACGGCACGACCTGGCAGATCGCCCTGCGTGTGGTTCTGCCGCAGGTCCTGCCGAGGCTGGTCGACGGAGTCCGACTATCGCTCGGCAGCGCATGGCTGTTTCTTATCGCGGCCGAGGCAATCGCCTCCACGGACGGTCTCGGCTACCGGATCTTCCTCGTCCGGCGATACCTCGCGATGGACGTGATCCTGCCCTACGTGGTCTGGATCACTATGCTCGCCTTCCTGCTGGATTTTGGCCTGCGGAAGCTAAACCGGCGCTGCTTTCCCTGGTACGGGGCGTGACATGGCGTTGGTGGATGTGCGCAATGTCTGGAAGCGCTACCCCGGCAAGACCGTGCTCGAGAACGTCCATCTGAAGGTGGAGGAGCACGAATTCGTGACCATCGTGGGTGCGTCTGGATGCGGCAAGACCACGTTTCTCCGCATGATCTTGGGGGAGGTGGAACCCTGTCAGGGCGTGATCGAACTTGACGGCACGCGCCTCGTTCCCGAGCCACGCGCCGACCGCGGCGTGGTGTTCCAGCGGTATTCCGTGTTCCCGCACCTCAACGTACTGCAGAACGTCCTGGTGGGCCTCGAGTTCAGCGCGTCGCCCTTGTTGGGCAGAACCTTCGGGCGGCGGCGTGCCCGTAACGTCGAATGCGCCGAACGGATGCTCGACCGCGTGGGCCTGCTGTCCTCGGCGAAGAACTTCCCGGCCGAGCTGTCGGGAGGGATGCAGCAGCGCCTCGCCCTGGCCCAGACGCTGATCACGGAACCGGGCATCCTGCTCCTCGATGAGCCGTTCGGCGCCCTCGACCCGGGTATCCGCGCGGACATGCACGATCTTGTGCGCGAACTGCACCGCGAACTGGGCCTGACGGTGTTCATGATCACCCATGACATCGCCGAAGGCTTCAGCCTGGGTTCGCGTCTTCTCGTCTTCGACAAGCCCAGGATCGATCCCCACGAACCGGACCTCTACGGCGCCACCATCACCTTCGATCTGCCCGTGGGCCAGCGCCCGAACATGGACTCGGTGGTCAACGGCATCAACGCGGGACAGGAGGCGTAGCACGCATGGGAACGACGGGGACACCCACCGCGGACGTGCTCTACGAGGACGTTCTGCCGGGTGGCTGCCACTGGTCCTTCACCGTCGACGCAGGCGTACGGCTGAAGCTGATCGACGTCGAGGGCGGGGGCAACGTGGCGATGTTGGCCTACAACCCGGCGAATCCGCTGGAGCGCCTCAACCTGCCCGACACGCTGAAGTGCCAACACACCTTCCGCCTGACCAGGGGCCACTGTTTGTACTCGGACATGGGACGAATCTTCTGCTCCATCGTGGAGGACGACCTAGGCTGGCACGACGCCGCCAGCGGTACTTGTAACGCCGAAATCGTTCACCGCAAGTGGGGCGCGCTGTCCTACCAGGAGGCGCGCAACGAATACCATCGCAACGGCCGCGACTGCTTCCTGGTGGAACTCGGCAAGTACGGTCTCGGTCGGCGGGACTTCGCCGCCAACGTGAACTGGTTCTCGCGGGTAGATGCGGCCGCCGACGGCGCCATGGAGTTCCGCGAAGGCCACTCGGCACCGGGCGCCGCCGTGACCCTGCGCTTCGAGATGCCGACCTTGGTCGTACTGCACACCTGCCCCCATCCGCTGAACCCCGGAGTCGAGTACCCGCGCCGTCCCATCGCCTACCAACTAGGCCTCGCCGATCCGGTCGCGGTGGACGATCCGTGCCGGACTTCCCGCGAGGAAAACGGCCGGGGGTTCATGAACAACCGCCTGTACTCACTGTCCGCGACTGCGGCATTTGCGGGCGATCGCAACGGGCCCGCAAGGGCGCGCGGCCGCTACGGAGGTTAGCGATGCACAAGAAAAGCACCCTGGACGTGGAGCAGGCCGACTGGACACGCACCGTTCGCGCGGGCGACTACTGGATGGATACGATCCGGGCGGGCGATGTCTTCCGCATCACGGACCTCAAGGGCAATCAGGCGGTGGACACGCTGTTCTTCAACGCCCTGAATCCCTACGAACGCTACAGCGCCGTAGACACCATCCGCGAGCAAGGGAATCTCTACCTGACGACAAGCACGGTCCTGCTCTCGGACGAGGGCAACCCGATGCTGGAGATCGTCGCCGACACCTGCGGTCGCCACGACACCCTCGGCGGCGCCTGCGCAGGCGAGAGCAACACGGTGCGCTACGCCCTTGAGAAGAAGACCATGCACTCGTGCCGCGACAGTTGGCTGTTGGCTCTCAACACCCACGACGAGTGGGGCCTCACCAAGCGGGACATCGCCCACAACATCAACTTCTTCATGAACGTGCCCGTGACGCCGGAGGGCGGGCTCACCTTCGAGGACGGCATCAGCGCCCCTGGCAAGTACGTGGAACTGCTGGCGAAGATGGACATCCTGGTGTTGATCTCCAACTGCCCGCAGCTCAACAACCCCTGCAACGGCTACAACCCGACGCCGATCTCGCTGTCCGCGTGGACCGGCGCGGACTGACAACCGCTCATGTTCGCCAAGGTCCTCATCGCCAATCGCGGCGAGATCGCCGTACGCATAGCCCGGACGCTCGATGCCATGGGGATCGGCAGTGTCGCGGTCTATGCCGATGCGGACCGGGCATCCATGCACGTCGATGCTGCGGACGAGGCGTATCGCCTTGGTGCCGGCGGGGTTGAGGAGACCTATCTCGATGTCGAGAGGTTGCTCGAAGTCATCGCCGACAGCCGTGCCGAGGCAGTACATCCCGGCTACGGATTCCTGAGCGAGAACGCCGCCTTCGCCGCCTCTCTGGAGGCGAACGGCGTTGCCTTCATCGGGCCCAGGCCGGAGCACATTCGCCGATTCGGGTTGAAGCACGAGGCCCGGACTCTTGCCCGGGAGGCCGGCGTGTCGCTGTTGCCGGGGAGCGGCGTCCTCAGGCGTCTTGACGACGCCTTGGAGGCGGCGGAAGCGATCGGCTATCCCGTGATGCTGAAGAGCTCTGCCGGTGGGGGTGGCATCGGCATGCAGCGTTGCGGGGACCCAGGTGAACTGCAAGACCGCTTCTCCGCCGTGCTGCGTCTTGCGCAGTCGCAATTCGGCGACTCACGCCTGTTCGTCGAGCGCTGCGTGACCCGGGCGCGGCACGTGGAGGTCCAGGCGTTCGGCGACGGCGAGGGCAACGTGGCGATCCTCGGCGATCGCGACTGCTCGCTGCAACGCAGACATCAGAAGGTGATCGAGGAATGCCCGGCCCCGAATCTACCGACGGACGTGCGCCGGCGCATGCATGCCGAAGCCGAGGCGCTGCTAAGCCGGGTGCACTACCGCAGCGCGGGTACGGTGGAGTTCCTCTACGACGCCGAGCGCTGCGAGACGGCTTTCCTTGAGGTGAACACGCGGCTGCAGGTGGAACACGGCGTCACCGAACTGGTCTACGGCATCGACCTCGTGCGTTGGATGATCGAACTGGCGGCAGGCGAACGGCCCGCGCTGAAGGATCTCGCCGACATCTCGGCACGGGGTTGCGCCATCGAGGCGCGTCTGTGCGCCGAAGATCCCAAGCACGGTTTCCGACCTACGCCCGGAACGGTGTCGGTGGTCCGCTTTCCCACCGAGGGCGTGCGGGTCGACACCTGGCTTCGGGACGGAACGGAGATTCCACCCCTCTACGATTCCCTGGTCGCCAAGCTCATGGCTCACGGTGAGACGCGCGATGCGGCACGCGCGGCGTTGTCGGACGCGCTCGCCGCAACGGTGGTGCACGGTGTCGAGACGAACCGTCAATACTTGGCCCAAGCGATCGCGGACCCGACATTCGCATCGGCTGGCCACGACACCGGTACCCTCGACACCCTGGACTACCGCCCGACGACCGTGGAAGTGCTTGTCCCCGGCGCCCAGACCACGGTGCAGGCCTACCCGGGTCGACAGGGCTACTGGCCCGTCGGGATACCGCCTTCCGGGCCGATGGACGATCTCTCGTTCCGGTTGGGGAACCGTCTGCTTGGCAACGACGAAGGCGTGCCCGGATTGGAGGTCACGGTAGAGGGTCCCCACCTCCAGTTCGGCACCGACGCGACGGTGCTCGTGGCGGGTACCTGCGAGGTCGTTGTGAATCGTTCCGGCCTGAGAAGTCGACGTGCGCCCTGGGACGCCATTGCTGTGGAAGCTGACGATGTCCTTGAGGTTGGTCGGGTCACGGCTGGTGTCCGCGCCTACGTGATGTTCGCCGGGGGCTTAAGCGTGCCCGAGGTGATGGGCTCGGCGGCGACGTTCACGTTGGGCCGCATCGGCGGCCTGAACGGTCGGGCACTCGTCACCGGTGACGTGCTGCGCATGGCGACCGTGCGACCATCGACCATGCCAGCCGTTTCAGCGGCCAGTATGGCGCCGACGGCGCGTCACGTGCTGCGCGTCACCATGGGACCGCATTGCACGGAGGACTTCTTGACGTCGAACGACGTCCGCGAGTTCATGGATGCCGAGTGGACCGTGCACTACCACTCGAGTCGCACGGGCGTTCGCCTGGTCGGCCCACGACCAAAGTGGGCGCGACCGGACGGCGGCGATGCCGGTCTGCACCCGTCCAACGTCCACGACAACGCCTATGCCTTCGGCACCATCGACTTTACCGGCGACATGCCCGTCATCCTCGGGCCCGACGGTCCGAGTCTCGGCGGTTTCGCCTGTCCGGCGACGGTGATCGAAGCCGACCGCTGGAAGCTCGGTCAACTGGCCGCCGGGGACCGGGTTCGCCTGCGCGCCGTGACGGAAGACGACGCGCGGCGGATCGGCTGCGCCCAGGACGCCGCCGTTCGCGCCGGATCGACGTCGGCGCTCGGTCACGTTGTGCAATCGAGTCACCGCAGCCAATCGGCGATCGTCGCGGAGGCGGGGGACATCCGCATCCGGCGCGCGGCCCAGGACTCGGTGCTCGTGGAGTTCGGGCCCAACGTGCTCGACATTGGGCTACGCCTGCGGGTCCACGCCTTGGAAACAGCCATCACCGATGCCCGGATAGACGGCGTCCTCGAGATGACGCCGGGCATCCGGTCGCTGCTGATCCGCTTCGACTGGCGACGGTCGTCGGCGTTGGACATCGTCACCCGCCTGCGTCCGCTGTTGAACGACGCGCGCGAGGTGCCCCAGTCGCCGGTGGAGTCCCGGATCGTTCACCTGCCGCTCTCCTGGGACGACCCGGCCTGCCACGAGGCGGTGGACCGCTATGTTCGGGGCGTCCGGGCCGATGCCCCTTGGTGCCCGGACAACATCGAGTTCATCCGTCGGATCAACGGATTGGCGGACGTCGGGGCCGTGAAGGACATCGTGTTTTCGGCCGAGTACCTGGTGATGGGGCTCGGCGATGTCTATCTCGGTGCGCCAGTAGCGACACCCGTGGATCCCCGTCATCGACTCGTCACCACCAAGTACAACCCCGCGCGTACCTGGACGGCAGAGAACTCGGTGGGCATCGGCGGTGCGTACTTGTGCATCTACGGTATGGAAGGGCCCGGCGGATACCAATTCGTGGGCCGTACGTTGCAGGTGTGGAACCACCATCGCCGGGGCTGGAACTTCAGCGAGCATTGGCTGCTTCGGCCCTTCGACCGCATTCGCTTCTACGAGGTCGATACCGTCGAACTCGCCGAGATGCGCGAGGCGTTTCCCCGCGGCGGCATGGAGATCGACATCGATCAGGGCAGCTTCGACTACCGTCGGCACCTTGGCTTTGTCGACGCACATCGGCACGAGATCGAGGCATTCACCACCAGTCGCAAGCGGGCGTTCGCCCGCGAACTCGACGATTGGCGGGCGCGGGGCGTGTTCACCTACGAAGGGGACACCCACCCTGAAAAGCCGGATCCCGGCGAGGGCGAGCCCGTCGATGGCGGCCCTCCGCCCTTCGTCGCGAGCCCCCTTGCGGGCTCGATCTGGTCGGTCGCCGTCGAGTCCGGCCAGCGCGTCGAGGCAGGCGACGTACTGTTCGTCGTGGAGTCCATGAAGGCCGAGTTCGAGGTCAGGGCCCCTGTCGGCGGCGTTGTGGGCGAGGTGCTGGTGCGCAAGGGCGAACCCGTGCGTGCCGGGCAACCCTTGGCGGACGCGGCTTGATGCGGCCGTTGACGTTGCCCGGCGTGCGCGCTGCTTTCGAGCTGGGACGTTTGCAGCCGCATGATCTCGTCGCGGAACTGCGGCGGCGGGCGGATGCCGTAGCGGATCGGAACGTCTGGATCCACCGGCTGAGCGACACCGAACTCGCGCCGTACATCGACCGCCTTGCGAACCTGGACATTGGCCGGGCGCCGCTCTGGGGCATGCCGTTCGCCATCAAGGACAACATCGACCTGGAGGGTGTGCCGACAACCGCGGGTTGTCCCGGCTTCGCCTACCTTCCGCCGCGTTCCGCTGCCGTCGTGCAGCGCCTTGTCGACGCCGGCGCGATTCCCCTCGGCAAGACCAACATGGACCAGTTCGCAACGGGCCTCGTGGGCACGCGGACGCCTTACGGGGCCACACGCAACGCCGTGGATCCGTCCTACATCGCGGGTGGCAGCAGCAGCGGCTCGGCAGTGGCGGTGAAACTGGGTCTCGCCGCCTTCGCCCTCGGCACCGACACGGCCGGGTCCGGCCGGATTCCGGCGGCGTTCAATGATCTCGTGGGGTTCAAACCGAGTCGCGGCTGGTGGTCGGCACGCGGTGTCGTACCGGCCTGCCGGACCCTCGACTGCGTGTCGGTCTTCACGAACACGGTAGCTGACGCCCGGAGCGTGGCATGCATCGCGGGTGGATTCGACCCGGCGGACCCGTATTCACGGCACATCGACTTCCACGCCTACGACCAGCCGGGTGTGCGCTATGGATTCTTCGACCCGGCCGTGCTGCCAGGCATGGACGACGCGTACCGAGCACGCTACGACGACTTCGTGGATCGACTGCCCGGTTCGCCGACCGTCGTGGAACCGACGCCGTTCCTGGAGGCAGGAACCTTGCTCTATCAAGGTCCCTGGCTGGCGGAGCGCCATGCGGCGTTGGCAGGGTTCATCGAGCAGAACCCCGACGCCGTGCATCCAGTCACTCGCACGGTGATCGAAGGAGGCGGAGGGTTCAGCGCCGCGGACGCCTTCCGTGCTCAATACCGCCTGGCGGAACTCAAGCGCCGCGCCGAGCAGGTGTTCGACCGAATCGACGTTCTCGTCATGCCCACGGCACCCACCGTCTTCACCGTGGCCGAGGTGGAGTCCGAACCCTTCGAGACAAACACGAGGCTTGGCACGTTCACCAACTCGGTCAACCTGCTCGACCTGTGCGCCGTGGCTATCCCGGCGGGCCGAATCACCACGGGGCTGCCGTTCGGCGTGACCTTGACGAGTGAGGCGGGCGCCGACCACGCCCTGCTGGATGCCGCGGCGGAACTGTTTGGCGAGCCGATGGAATCGACCCCGGGTTTCACGGTTGCCATTGCCGAAGGCGGCGTGTGACGCCGCGGCTGACGGCGACAACCTTGTCGATGTGTTGATCCCCCGATGGGATGCGAGGCCAAGCAAGCGATCAGGCCTCCGGCACGATCATCCAGCGAACGGCATCGGCGATCACCACGGGCGTCAAGGGGTTGATCTCGCCGAGGGAAACGACGACCCGGACCTCCCCCGGTGAGTCGAGGTCGATTTCGCCGATGGGGTTCCAGCCTTCGTCGCCACGCGATGCGTCGAAGTCGACCGAGACGGTGGCGTTGCCGGTGATCAGCTTCATGGGATAGGTGCCCCTTGGCACTGTGAGAAGCCTCGGCGCGCCCTCCCGAACGGCTAGCTCCCGGTTTTGCGCGGGCACGGGGTCGAACCGGTCCGCCGCGACGCGCCTCGTGCCTCGGAAGGGCAGGTGGTAGTCGGCGCGCCAGCGCCCGGCCGTCGGCAGTTCGGTGACGAAAACAGCCTCGCTTGCCGTGCCCCCGGTGGACGTCACGGCGATTGTGCGTCGATAGCGTCCCCAGGCGTTGCCAACCGTCAACCGCGTCCAATCCGTGGGTATGCCGACGAACCTCGTGTACACCGGTAGCCCTTCGTCTCGGTCCAAATCGTCCCCGCTCTGTCCCGATTGAACGGCGGTCCATCCGCGCGGTGCCGATGCATTAGGCCGCGCCACGACGAATCCGGAATCGAGATCGTCGACCACGAATTCTCCTGGCGGAAATGGTCTCCAGTCGCTCGACCGGGTGCCGTTGAACGGCTCGGCGGGCGATTGCGCCGCTTCGTCGAAGTGCGGCTGCGGCAGAGCCAGGAAGCCTTGGTTCAACGACAGGTAGGGCTCCACCCAGCCGGCCTGCGGTGATCCGGGGACCGCCATGCCGATTTCCACGGACTCGTGCGGGCCCACACGGATCGGACGCGACCAGTGGTTGCGGATGCCGGTGGACGACGTTCCGGAGTGCACCATGTAGCGGACACGCAGCAGTCCGCCGACCGGCTCGCCATTGTGGACGTGCACGCGTGTCTGGTAGCGCGGCGCGCCCTCCGCATCGTCGGCAAGCCGTTCAATCGTCAGCGGCGAGGCGACGAATCCGGGCAGGGAGATCTCGTGGATCCAGTCGCCGAGCAACGGACCGACGGGCGTCCCCAGCGACGCGGCGGTCGCTTCGAAGTCGGCGAGGGTGAAGGTTCGACCTCGGAAACGCTCGCGCAACACCGACAGGAACTCCGCGGTGCCTTGGCCCATCTCTTGGATCAGGGCTTGCCCGATCGCCTGCCCCTTGAGAGCGAGGGTATGCATCGCCTTCTCGGGGTCCGATTGTGGATCCAGATCGGCCAGCGATGTCCGCCGCGCCCATTGCCAGGTCGATGCCCTGTCCCTGGCGTCTTTGCGCAACGTGTATCCGACACCCGTATAGCCCCCACCTTGGGCACTGATCAGGATCAGCCGCACTGCGTCGGTGAAACTGCCCGAGCTGACCAGATGGGGAGTGAAGTACCCCCCGGCTCCGGTCATCAGCCGGGCAATGAGATCCTGACACACGAATTCCAGCGCCAGCGCGCCTTCTCCGCGTGCACCGGTCTGCGCGAAAAACAGTTCCCGGGCCAGGTCCAGACGCAGGTCGCCACCACCGACGTTGCCGCGGAAGAATCTCTCGAGAACGCCGACTTTGGGGTCGCCATCCGGGTCTCGGAAGTCGCCCCGGCGTAGCGCCGCCTCGATCTTGGCGACGGGGAATCCCACCTCGCGAAGCAGGACGACGCCCGGTAGGACTTCGACCGAGTCCATCCGCCAGCCGCCGCCGTAGGTCCTCAGCCGCCCCGGCACCTCGACCAGGCTCAGGGCCCCGTAGGGATAGCCGAGTCCGATGGCCCCGGCGCGGTCCAGGAAGGTCTCAACGCGAGTGCGCAGTGCATCGGTCGCGTCGCTGAACAGACGCACGTTCCTGCCGTGGGCCGGGTGGAAGAGGAGTTCGAACTCGATCTCGTTGGCGAGCATTGCGCGACGTTCGAACCGCGACGCGAACAATCCGACATCGTCGACCACGGCCCGGGGTCGGAAACGAAACCGTCCGTCGGCGACCGCCTCGCGCCGGCCGGGCCCGGCCACCAGCCAACCGGGCGGCACGTCGACCTCGATGTCCAAGGTGTAGAAGTCGCGGGGTCGCTCGGAGGCGTCGCCGCTGCTTAGATTGGGACCCGGTGTCGGTAACCAGCGAACCCCCGGCATCAGCGCCACGTAGTCGGATCGAAAGATCGACGCCACCGTGCCAAGCGTGTTGATCGGAGCTTCGTCAATGGGGCGCGCAGAGTTGTCGAGCGCGCTGTCGAGATAGGCGAAACGGGGATCGGGAACGCCTTTTGCGCGGATGGCGAGGTCGAGCGTGGCACTATCTGCTAGCGGTTCGTGCGGCTCGACGACCAGGATGCCCATGTCGTGGCGGTAGGCGACCGCCTTCCCGCCGATAAGGGCTTCTTCGACCTCGATACCCGGATTGAGACTGAAGACGAGGTGTTCCAGGCTGTGATCGTGAGGGTTGGCGAGGCCGAGTTGGACGTCGATGGCCAGACGTTTGCCCGGCTCGATGAGGATGATGCCGGAGATGACTTCGAGATCCGGCCCCGGTTCGTCTCGATGTGCCTCTTGGGCAGCGAGCCAGGCCTCCTTCAAGTCCACTTCGGCGAAGCTCCGCACGACCAGCGCGACGATCAGTACAACGCCGGCCGCTACCAGACCGGCGCCTGTGATCGTGCGAACAAGGGGCTCGGGAGCGTCTCGACGCGGGTGAAATACGGCGGCCAGGGTGATGAATCCGGCGGCCAGAACCACCAGGGACGCACGAAGCACGAGGTCCCAGGCCGAAGGCAGGACGGGGGCCACTTCCGAAGGCAGGTGCGTCGCCGCCAGGTTGGTTGCCACGCTGCCGTGCAGGAACAGGGGAATCTCCCAGGTAGCCGCGAGGTGCAGACCGAAGAGGCCCAGGGCGACGACCACGACGGCTAGGCGGAATCGCAGCGTAGCGGAAAGCAGCAGGGTCAGCGAAGTCCAGAAGACGATGCCGGGAAGCGCATCGAAGAGCAGGAACATCAACAGCGACACCGGCTCCAACCCTTCCCCGATCACCAGCAGCCCGAAGGCTTGGATGACGAGGGCGAACGCGACGGTCGACAACCAGACGACCAAGACGATGCCGACAAGCTGGCCGGTCAGCCGTGCGAGGTTCGAGTGGGGTCGTGCGTCCAGGACCTCATCGACTCGTTCCCTGCGCTCTCGGGCGCGGATGTCGAATGCCAGCAGTACCGCGGTAACGATGGCGATCGAGAGAACGATCCCGCCGATCGTGCCGACGAAAAAGCGAGGTGCGGTCACCAGGTGTGACGATGCCCACAGCGCGATGTGCGCCAGGCTCTGGACTAGGTAGCAGACCAGGCCGACGAAGATTGCCAGAAGAGCGAACGTCCAGGTACGCACCAGTCTGATCGCGGTGCGTAGCTCGGCGACCGCTATCGCCGCCGCGTGGACCGGCATTGCCCGTCAGGCTCCGCGCGAACGGACGACGTACGATTGGGATTCGAGGCCCAGCAACGTGCGCCCGGCGTCCTCCATGAGATGCGGGGCGACGGTTGCGTGCTGGCGGACCACCCGAACGTCGCGGCTAATGCGCTCAAGGGGTTCGCCGATGCGGTTGGCGGAAGTGCCTGCCGCCTCGCAGAGTATCTCCACGGTCTCCACGGCCGCGCGGGCCGTGTCGGACGCGACGATATGGAACAGAGCCCGATGCTTGGGCGAGACGTCGTCACCTCGGAGCACGGTTTCCCAGCTTGCCGTCGTCAGTTCCATGAGCGCGGCCCGGGCTCCCGTCAGCCGCGCTTCGGCCAAGGCGATTGCGCGCTGCGCGAAGGGGCGTTCGCGAACGGTCTTGGACGTGAACCGCGGCTGCTTGGCGGTTGCCAGGTCGACGAACGCGTCGATCCCCGCCCGGGCGATGCCGATGGCAACCGCCGCCTTGTTGTAGGCAAGACGGTTGCCCAGCGGCAGGCGCAACTGCGGCGTCGTCGCCTCATTGCCGCCGATGGGGGCGATGATGCGCGAGTCCGGCACGAAGACGTCGTCGAGGCGAACATCATGTGACCCGGAGCCGCGCAATCCGGCCACGTGCCAAGTGTCCACGATCTCGAACTCGCCTTCCGGCACGACGGCGTAGCGGTTGCCTTCGTCGAGCAGTTCGTCGCCATCGTAGAGGCGTACCGTGGCACCGAAGATCTGCGCGTTGTGGATGCCGCTGACGAACTGCCATTGGCCCGAAACGCGCCAGCCGTTGCCGTCCTTCTGCGCGCGCCCCACGGCGGCCGTGGAACTGGCCATGACGGTCATGGGATCGTCGATCAATTCGGGACACCTGCCCTTGAATCCGGGCCCAATGAGGCCGAACGTCTCGATGCCGATCATGAGGTTCCAGCCGGCACTGCCGTCGGCCCGGGACGCGGCCTCGATCACGCCGATCTGCGTCATCGGATCGGCATCGGCGCCGTGAATGTCCGGCGTGCCCGCGAGCCGGTACAGCCCGTGTTTGGCAAACGCCTCGGCGACCGGCCGGGGTAGGTGGCGGATGCGCTCGGCCTCGTCCGCGTGCCGGCGGATCAACGGCGCGAGCTTCTCCGTCGTCCGTATGTGGTCCGCCCCGCTCACCCGAACGAGTGTAACCCGCCCGAAATGGGGACACCCACCCAACGAAGCGGCCATTGCCGGGAAGAGGCGTCGGATGCCGGGACCGACGGGTAGCGTAGCGCGCTACCTTGCCGGTTGACGGCCCGCTTTGCCCCGCAGGCTGCTAGGTTGTCCTGCAGATACGCGAGGTGATTCGGCGATGCTCGACGGAACCGACGGCGGTCAGGAACAAGACAGACGTTCGCTCGGGCCGGGCTTGGTTTCCGATCGGGCTGTCCACCTCTTGGTTGGGCTTCTCATGGGCCTCGCCATCTACGGGCTCACGGAGAACGCCGATTGGCTGAGGGACAACCCGCTCGTCGCCTACCCGTCGTGGGTGCTCGCGCTCTTCTGGCCGACGCTCTTCCTGCTCTGCTGCCGGCACGGGTTTCGGTTGCGCGCACTTGCCTGGGTGAGTGGATTCTGCGCGCTGCTGGCGCTCCTCGCGCTTTATACGGGCTGGCAGGCTTCCCCGCGCGATGCCGGTGGGTTGCTACCAGACTGGCTTGCTATGCTCGGCGACCCCTTCGGTCTGTCGATGCAAGTCGTCTGTTTCGTTGCCCTGATTCACCTGCAGCCGTTGATCGGGGGTAGGGACCGTGACTACGAGGCCTTTTTCACGCTGTCGTGGCGGAACTTCCTGACGGTTGTCCTGTCCGCGCTGCTGACGCTCGGCGTCTGGCTCGTCACCCTCCTTTGGGCGGGGTTGTTCGAGCTGATTGGAATCGGGTTCTTCAGCGAACTCTTCGAGGAGAATTGGTTCTTGTCTCCCGTTCTCGCCGTGGCCTTCGCACTGGGGCTCAACAGCTTCGGCACGGCGATTTCGATGGTCGACCGAGTCACCACGCTTCTGTCGAGATTCTTCTGGCTGCTGCTGCCGATCCTTGCGCTGGCGACCACCTGCTTTCTGGTCGCGCTGCCGTTCACTGGGCTGCAGCCCCTGTGGGACTCGACCTTCGGCACCGGCACCCTCGTGACAGCCTGCCTTTGGGGTCTCTTCTTCCTCAACGCCGTCTATCAGACGGGCGAACGGCTTCCGTATCCACGCGCCGTACATCGGGCCTTGTCGGTGGCGGTATTCCTGTTCCCCTGCCTAGTCGGATTGGCCACGTACGGGTTGGCGCTGCGGGTCACGCAGTACGGCTGGACGCCGGATCGGTGCTGGGCGCTCTTGACCATCGTGCTGATGGCGCTGTTCTCGCTCGGTTACGCCGTGGCCATCGCTTGGAGGCGCGACGATTGGCCGTCGGTCCTACCTTGGATCAACCGCCCCATGTCCTGGGTCGTCTTGGGCAGCCTGCTGCTCGCAACCTCGCCGCTCCTGGACTTCCGGTCCATTTCAGCGCGGAGCCACTTCGCCCGCGTGGAATCCGGAGAGTTGCTTGCCGAGGATCTGGATCCGCGTCACGTGCGGGAGTTGGGGCGCCCCGGTCGGATCAGGCTAGACGCGCTTCTCGAGCGCCTGGACCGGGAAGACCCGCAAGCGGGCGTTGCTGTGCGCGCCCGACTTGCCGAGGACAAGGAAGTCGGTGGATGGACGCCGCGACAGTTGGCCGGGATCGTGATGAGGCCGGAGCCGTTCGAGATCACCGGGGGGCTCGTCGAGGAGCTCGAGAGATTCAAAAACCGCCGTCCAGACTTCCTGTTCCGGGTCGAACTGGGCGGCGGAGACACTCCGGAGGTCGTTGCCGTGTGGCAAGAATCCGGCTACATCGAGACGAGTTGTGCCACCTGGAGAGACGCGCAATGGGTGTACTGCGGTCGGAGGTACGCCGTCCGCGCGGCCCGCCGGGACCTTCCCCGAGAGGAGCTGCTTGAGATTCTCGGCAAGGCGGATTTCGAGGCGGTGATTCCCGACCGACCCTACAAGGATCTGCGGATCGGAGAGCATATTCTGCTCGAACACTGAGACGGCAGAGCTTCCCCGGTGCACGCACAGGGCCGATGGAGCTAGCGCCGCCAAGACGCCTCGCGGGCTCGGCGTCCGGCCCCAACCCCCACCGGCCTATCACCCTGTCGTACCCCGCCGCTGGCGCGACGAAGTCCGACAGGCTGCTAGGTTCCGACTTCGCTGCGGATCGCGTTGTGGGCACGGCCGAGGACGTCGACCATGGCGTCGACGCTGCGGGCGCCGGCTTGGAAGATCGCGGTGGCGTTCAGCGCACCCCACTCGAAGCCCATGTCCCTGACCTCGGTGGCGCGGGCGCGGACGCGATCCAACTCGGCGTAGAAGCGTTTGCCGGCTTCGTCCCGGGGTGGCACGTCGAGCATCATCTGGTAGCCGATTTCCGCAGGATCCCGTCCCGCCTCCTCGGCGTACGCGGAGATCTTGGCCTTGCACCGGGCCGCGATCGCGGGATCGGTGATTGCCGTGGCGAGCCAGCCGTCGCCGTACTCCGCGACGCGCTTCAAGGCGCGGTCGGAGGCGCCGCCGATCCAGAGGGGTAGGGCGCGGCCTTGAGGCGGTTTGGGTTCCATGGCCATGGCGGTGGACGTGTAGAACGTGCCCTGGTAGTCCACCTGTTCGTCGGCCCAATAGGCCCGCATCAGTTCGATGGCCTCGTCCATGCGCCGACCCCGCGTGCGGAAATCCTCCTCTAAGGCGTCGTACTCGGATTCCTGCCAGCCAACGCCGATGCCGAGCCGGACGCGTCCGCCGGAGAGCGTGTCCAGCGTACTCACCTGCTTGGCGACCAGCACGGGCTGACGCTGGGGCAGCACCAGCACCTCGGTACCGAGGCCGATCCGGTCGGTAGCCGCGGCGATGTGGGACAAGGCCATGAGGGCTTCGAGGATGGGCATCTTCGGCGGGTACATCGGCGCCTCTCGGGTCGCCGTGGGAAAGCCCATCACGACGTGGTCGAAGACGTCGAGTTGGTCGAAACCGATTGCCTCGATGCTTTGCGCCAGGCGGCGTACGCCGCTGCCGCCTTCGCGGTAGCTGACGCTCGGGAACTCTACGGACAGTTTCATGGGGACTCGTTGACGGGATGCAGACGTGAAACCGGGGCGGCGTCAGCTTGGACGCCGCCCCGGTGGTTTGGTGAGGGACTCAACCTCCCTCAACACCGACCGTCTTGCGGTCGGCTCAACTCCAAGGAGTCAGAGGGGGTTGCCCCCAACAAAAGATTGCACTGATCACCTCCTTATTCCGCCCAACACGGCGCCCGACTATACGCACATGCGTGGCAAGTGCAAGACGCGACCGCTAGCGCGGTCGCCTGTGCAAGACGCGACCGCTGGCGCGGTCGCCCCGATTTCGCTTGCGCGGAATCCCCGATACCCAATTGACTGATATGCTCCCGCCTGCGTTCAAACTCTCCGGCGCGCTTGCGGTCAGGAGTCGGACAGGGGCTGTGAATGGGTCTCGCGGGTCGCCTCGGTTGGTACGCCGCGATTGTCGTGGCGGGATTCGCCGTGAACGCAGACCCGGACGAGGAACCGCCGAAGAAGAAGCGCCTCGACGTCGAGAGCATCTACTACGCCCAGGCGAGCCTCGTAGAGGATGCTCTCGAAGGCGTGCGGCCCTCGCGTGAGGGCGTCCCCGAGATCTACTTCGTCGGATTCGCCCCGGACGACGCCGAAGACGTCTTCGAGAGCGAGGTCAAGCACGTCGAAGCACTGTTCCGCACCACGCTGGGGGCGGAAGGTCGCACCGTCCTGCTCATCAACAGCCGCGGCACGGTCGATGAACTACCGCTCGCCAATGGCCCCAATCTCGCCGAGGTTCTCGAGCGGATGGGGGAGAAGATGGGGCCGGAAGACCTGCTGTTCCTGCACATCACAACCCACGGATCCCGCAAACACAGGCTGTCCGTTTCATTCGAGAACTTGGGACTGAAGGATCTCGCGGCCAAGAACGTGGCCGAAATCGTCAACGGAGCCGGACTGCCCTGGCGAGTCGTCGTGGTCTCGGCGTGTTTCTCCGGCGGCTTCATCAGGCCGTTGAAGTCGCCGCGCACCATGGTCATCACCGCCGCCAACTCGCGCCGCACGTCGTTCGGTTGCGAAAACGGGCGTGAGTACACCTATTTCGGGGCGGCGTTCTACCGAGACAGCTTGATCGACGCGGATTTCCGGGCCGCCTTCGATCAGGCCGTGCCGCTGGTGCGTGCTTGGGAGAAGGAACAGGGTCACAAGCACTCGAAGCCGCAGATCTGGGTCGGCAGGGAGATCGCCCGGAAACTCCCGCACACTTGGAAATTGCCGGGTTCGGCCCCGAAGGCCCGCCTTTAAGGTTCCTTCAGCTGCGTCTGGGCGAGCCGTTCCAAGGCCATTAGGCGCAGCCCGTCCTCCACGGGCTTCGACTCGGGTAGACCGGCGAGATTGCGCGTCTCCATCGGGTCGTCGCGCCGGTCGAACAGCAGGTAGCTTTGCGCGTCGTCGTTCAGCGCCATCTTCCACTCGTCGGTCATCAGCATGATTTCGCCGCGGATCTCGGAAATGACCGAGTCGCGGTGACCGCCATTCTCGGTGAGCGCGGGCACGAGTGAACGACCGAACTGACGGTGTTCCAGTTCGCCGCCGGCGAGTTCCACGAAGGTTGGTCCAAGGTCGCAGTTCTCCACGAGGGCATCGCTGACCAGTCCGCCGTTGGTCGCCGTTTCGGGAGTGCGTACGAGCAGCGGGACCCTGACGGACCCGTCGAGGAAGATCATCTTGTAAATGAGTCCCCAGTCGCCGTTCATCTCGCCGTGGTCGGAGGTGAAGCCGATGACGGTGTCGGCGAGTTCACCGCGTTCCTCGATCACCTGGAGGATCTGGCCGATCTGGTCGTCGATCAGGGTCACGTTACCGGCGTAGTTGGCGCGCATGGCGGCTTCATCACCGGGATCGAACTGCGGGGAGGTCTCCATGCGGTGGTCGAGCCAGCCCCGGGGGCGGTCGTGGTCCTCCGTGGGACGAGGCACGGGTTTCGGCATGGTTTCGGGTTCGTACATGCTGGCGAAGGGTTCCGGCGCATCCCACGGTTCGTGGGGACCGCCGAAGCTGACCCAGCAGAACCAAGGTTCGTCCCGGTTGTAGTCCTCCAGGTACCGCTTGGCCTGCTGGCCGACGTAGACGTCGGCGTAGTCCTCGAGCGGCAACACGGAAGGCCGAACGACATGGGGCTTGTTATCGAACCGCTCGGCGTAGTCCTCGCGGTAGGCCTCGAGCAGTCCCTTCGCCTCCCAGCCCGCAGTCATGTGGCTCATGACCTGGGCACTGGCGCGGGGGCCGCCGATCTCGTCGATGTCGTCGAGTCCGTATGCCTCGAGGAGATGCGCGCGCTCGCGCAGATCGCCCCGGTGCGGGTGCAGGTGCGTCTTGCCGAACAAGCTGGTGCGATAGCCGAGGTCGCGCAGGGTGCGCATCCAGGTGGGCGCGTCCGGCGGCATGGTGTAATCCAGGTTGTTCCACACCGCGTTGTTGTGCGGATAGCGGCCGGTGGCCAGGGTCACGCGCGCCGGAATGCAGACCGGCGTCGTGGTGACGCCCTGCGTGAAGCGGACCCCCTCGGCGGCGATGCGGTCCAGGGCCGGTGTCTCGACCCAGTCGCCGCTGCAGCTCATGGCATCCCAGCGCTGCTGGTCGGTCATCACGAACAGGATGTTGGGTTTGGTCATATTGCTGAGCTACCCTAGTGCCGTTCTCCAAGGGTCGCCCAAATGTCCACACAGATTCAACGTATGCGCTCGGATGCGGGCTTTATCGCCGCCCTGGATCAGAGTGGCGGCAGCACGCCCAAGGCGCTCATGCTCTACGGCATCGACGAGTCGTCGTATTCGACCAATGACGAGATGTTCGACATGGTCCACGCCATGCGCACGCGGATCATGACCAATCCCCGATTCCACGGCGACCGCGTGCTAGGCGCGATCCTTTTCCAGAACACCCTGGACCGCAACGTGGAGGGTGTGCCGAGTAGCGAATACCTGTGGGGCGAGAAGCGCATCCTGCCGTTCCTCAAGGTCGACTACGGATTGGCCGACGAGGCGGGCGGGGTGCAGGTCATGAAACCCGTGCCCGATCTGGGCGAGCGCCTTCCCGTCGCGCGCGGCAAGAGCGTTTTCGGCACGAAGATGCGCTCCGTCATCAAGTCCGCCAGCGCCGAGGGCATCCGCGCGGTGGTCGACCAGCAGTTCGCCCTGGCCGCCGAAATCCGCGCTCACGGCTTGGTTCCCATCATCGAACCGGAGGTTGATATTCACGCTCGGGACAAGGCCGCCTGCGAGGCCCTGCTCCGCGACCGGCTGCGTGAGGGTCTCGATGCCATGACCGGCGAACTGCCCGTCATGTTCAAGCTGACGCTGCCGGACGAGGCCAACTACTACCGCGAGTTCTGCACCCACCCGAAGGTGCTGCGCGTGGTCGCCCTGTCGGGTGGCTATTCGCGCGAAGTCGCCAACGACAAGCTCGCCGCCAACACCGGTGTCATCGCGAGCTTCTCACGGGCACTCACCGAGGGGCTTCACGTTGATCTGGACGCTGCGGCCTTCGCCGCCGTGCTCGGCGGCTCAATCGAATCCATCGCAGCAGCCTCCGCCACCTAACTGACACCCTAAAATCAGTGAATTAGACGCATGTTCTATGCCGACGGTTTATTTTCAGACGCTTGACCATGACACCGTGGCCGTCGAGGGAGATGTCGGCGACATCGTCATGGAATTGGCGCGGGCGGAGGGCATCGAGGGCATCGACGCTGAATGCGGCGGCGGGTGCGCGTGTGCGACCTGCCACGTGCATGTCGATCCCGAGTGGATGTCGGTTGTGGGCCCACCGAGCGAAATCGAACAGGACATGCTGGAGTTCGACGGCGAGGTCTCTCCAACAAGCCGCCTGTCCTGCCAGATCGAGCTGACCGAAGAACTCGACGGTTTACGGGTGAAGGTGGTGGGTCGGTAAGGACCGCCGAGCGTGGGGGCGACCGCGCGCCCTTGTAAGACCCCAAGGGACATCCACCCTTGGGATGTTCTGGGACAACCATGTTTCGTCCTTAGAGTGGCTGTCCCCTTTTGCCTCGAGGGTGGCTGTCCCCTTTCGCCTCTAGGGTGGATGTCCCCTTTCGCCCCTACCGAGCGTGGGGGCGACCGCGCGCCCTTGTAAGACCCCAAGGGACATCCACCCTT